>DASSYL010000337.1:0-10516 GCA_035703315.1 Candidatus Acidiferrum sp.
GTGATCGGCGTCCTCGGAATCTTGGACGACGCTTCCCAGGTCCTCAAGATCGCTTTCCGCAACCCCGGCGACACAATTGTCCTACTCGATGGTTCGACCTTCTCCATTTGTCATTCCGAGCGGAGTCCGCGCAGCGAGGAATCCGCTTTTGCCCGTGAACTCTCCTCCAGCGAATATTCCAAGATTATCGGCGGAATAGTGGCAGGCGAACCCCCCGCCATCGACCTCGCCGCCGAAAAGCGCCTGATCGATTGCCTAGTGGCACTGGCTGCGCAGGGCGCGGTTACATCCGCTCACGACATTTCCGAAGGCGGCCTCGCGGTGACACTCGCCGAGTCCTGCTTTGCTTGCTCGCAGATCGGCGCCTCCATCAACGTCGCAGTCGCGCCCGCCGAATCCGCCCTCTTCGGCGAACGCGGCTCCCGCTGCATCGTTAGCCTCCCGCCTGAAAAGGTTGGCGCCCTGCAAACGATTGCGGCACAATACGGCGTCGATGCGGCGCAAATCGGCCAGGTTACCTCCGAGGCTTCGCTCCGCATCGAATGTATGGGGCGCGCAACTCTGGACTCTCCGGTCCAAGCTTTGCGCGACATCTGGGCGAACTCGTTACAAAGAACGTTGCTACGGAAATGATGCAAAAACTCGCATATGCGGACGACCGTTTCCACGACCATTGTGGCGTCGTCGGGGTGTACGGCCATGAAGAAGCCGCCAAGCTCGTCTATCTCGGCTTGTATGCGCTGCAGCATCGCGGTCAGGAGTCAGCTGGCATCGTTTCCAGCGACGGCCGCGAGCTCCACGCCCACCGCGCAATGGGTGAAGTCGAAGAAATCTTCAAGCCCGAAGTTCTGAACAAGCTTCCCGGCAGGGCAGCCATCGGCCACACGCGTTACTCCACGGCGGGCGACAAAGCTCTGCTCAACGCGCAGCCCATCATGATTGATTGCAACAAGGGCAAAGTTTCCATCGGTCACAACGGCAATCTGACCAATGCCGCCGAATGGCGCCGCAAGCTCGAACACAAGGGCTCCATTTTTCAAACCAACAGCGACACCGAAGTCATCGTGCATCTGCTCGCGCGTTCGCAGGCGCGTCATCTTTCCGGAGCGTTAGGCGACGCGCTCAATCAAGTCGAAGGGGCGTATTCGCTGGTGGTTCTCACAACGGACGAACTTTACGCCATCCGCGATCCGCGCGGATTCCGCCCTCTCAATCTCGGCAAACTCACTACGCCGAACGGCGAGGTCGCCTGGATCGTCGCCAGCGAAACCTGCGCCTTCGATCTGCTCAACGCGCAGTACATCCGCGAAATCGAGCCGGGCGAAATGTTGCGCATCTCGAAGGCCGGACTCGAGTCCATTCACTTCGCGCCGGAGAAGCCGCACCAGTTCTGCATTTTCGAACACGTCTATTTCTCGCGACCCGACAGCACTATTTTTGGGCGCAGCGTAAACGAAAGCCGCGAAAAACTTGGCCGCTTGCTCGCCCGCGAGCATCCCGTCGAAGCGGACATCGTCGTCCCCGTTCCCGATTCCGGTGTGCCCGCTGCCGTCGGCTATGCCATGGAGTCCGGCATCCCATTCCGTATGGGCTTGATTCGCAATCATTACATTGGCCGCACTTTCATCGAGCCTTCGCAGGCCATCCGCAACTTCGGCGTGAAGCTCAAGCTCAATCCCATCCGCGGACTGATGGAAGGGAAGCGCGTTATCCTCGTGGACGATTCCATCGTCCGCGGCACCACCAGCCGCAAAATTGTCCGCATGGTGCGCGAAGCCGGCGCCAAAGAAGTTCACGTACGCATCTCCTGCCCGCCCACGATTTCGCCTTGCTACTACGGCGTGGACACGCCGACGCGCGAAGAATTGATCGCCTCTTCCAATACTCCGGAAGACATTTGCCGTTTTCTCGGCGCAGATTCGCTCGGTTACATTTCTCTCGCCGGCTTGCGCCACGCCGTCAACGACACCAAGGGCAATTTCTGTACGTCTTGTTATACGGGGAACTACCCCACGGATTTGGTGCAGCTGGAAGTGCGCGAAGGAGCGAATTTCGGCAAGCTGACCGACAACGCTCCGGTAATGGTGGAACGTTCTCCGTGATGGTGAAATGTGAAGGATAAGAAGGAACAAAACAAAAAATCACAGGAAAAACAAAAACAGCCCGAACTGACGATGGAGCAAAAAGTCTGGCGCGAAATCGTTGCCTGGTTCTGGGTCGGCTTGGCGTTTCTCCTCATCAACGGCGCGGTGGGGCAAGCCCGCGTAATCCCCTCCGAATCTATGCAAAACACGCTCTTAGTCGGAGATCACTTGATCATGAGCCGCGTTGGCTACGACGCAGGGATTCCCTTCACGAATGTGCATCTACCGCTGTGGCGAAATCCCAAACGCGGCCAGATCGTAATTTTCCGTCCGGTAATTCCCGGCGAAACCTCCGACGTAATCAAGCGCGTGATTGGCCTGCCTGGCGAAACCATAGACGTGCGTGACGGCAGTGTGTGGATCAACGGAACGCGGCTGCAGGAACCGTACACAGTCGGCCGCACCGAGCCCGGCGATCCGATGATGTATCGCGCTGCGTTTGAAGGCCGCACACGCGTGTTGCCTTACACCGTCCCCAAAGATTGCTACTTCGTGATGGGCGACAATCGAGGCAATTCTCTCGACAGCCGCTTCGTCGGCTGCATTCCGCGCGCCAACATCGTCGGCACTCCGGTGATGATTTACATGTCGATTGATACGCCGAGCGAGCCGTGGGGCTCGGGCGCGGTCGGCGATCGCGTCTCCGCCTACGCCAACGCGCTGATCCATCCGAGCGAAGTTCGCTGGCGCAGGCTGTTTCGGTTATTCTAGTTAGTGAGCAGCCGGCGGGTCCGGCGCCGGTGACACCGTGAAGGCCGAAAAAGTCCAGGATAAACCGCAAGAAAAAGTGAGCCCGGAAAAACTGACCATGGAGCAGAAGGTCCGGCGCGAGATTATCGCGTGGTTCTGGGTGGGCCTGGTTTTTCTGCTGATCAATGGCGCGATCGGACAAGCGCGCGTGATTCCTTCCGGCTCTATGGAAAACACGCTGCTGATCGGCGATCACCTGATCATGAGCCGCGTCGGCTACGATGCGGGAATTCCCTTTACCGGATGGCACGTGCCGCTATGGCGCAATCCAAAACGTCAGCAGATCATTATTTTCAAGCCGCCGTTTGACCGAACACAGCCGGACTATGTGAAACGTGCGATCGGCTTGCCCGGCGACACGATTGATATCCACGAAGGAGCCGTGTGGATCAACGGCGAACGGCTGGCGGAGAGCTACACACTCGGAAAGACAGAGCGCGTCGATCCGAATGCGTATATTGGCGCGTTTGCGGGAATGCCGCAGGTGATGCCGTACAAAATTCCAGAGAATTGTTATTTTGCTATGGGCGACAACCGGCAGAATTCGTTTGATTCGCGCTTCTGGGGCTGCGTGCCGCGGAGCGATATTATAGGGACGCCGGTGCTGATCTACATGTCGCTGAATGCGGGGACTGAGCCGTGGCAACCCGGCAAAATCGGCGAAAGATTCCTGGCCTACCTGAATGGTGTCATCCATCCGGGGACGGTGCGCTGGAGGCGGTTGTTCCACGTTTTTTAGGCAGGGTTTCGGAGCAGGCAAACGAGGTCACAGGCTGCGGCGAATCCCCCCGTGCCGCATCGGATTAAACAAAGGTTGCTGTAAATCATCCATGAGATACGCGCCATGAGATACGCCGACGCAGGAGTGAATATCGCTGTCGCGGATGAAGCCAAGAGCCGCATCCGGCATCTGGCCACGCGCACGTTTACCAACGGAGTGCTCGGAGGAATCGGCAGCTTCGGCGCGCTGTTCGCGCTGGACATGGAAAAGTTCAAGCAGCCGATTCTCGTTTCGAGCGCGGACGGCGTGGGAACCAAGCTCAAGGTCGCGATTGCGATGAACGTGCATTCGACGGTGGGCGGCGACCTGGTGAATCATTGCGTGAACGATATTCTGGTGCAGGGCGCGGAGCCGCTGTTTTTCCTCGACTATCTGGCACTGGGCAAAATGGATCCGCATGTGGTGGAACAGCTGGTGGACGGCATGAGCCGCGCCTGCCGCAAAGCGGGCTGCGCGCTGATTGGCGGAGAAACGGCGGAGATGCCGGGATTTTATGCGGCGGGCGATTACGACCTCGCCGGATTTATTGTCGGCGCCGTCGAGAAGAAAAACCTTCTGACGGGAAAAAACGTGAAGCCGGGCGACACGCTGCTGGCGCTGCCCTCGGCGGGGCTGCATACCAACGGCTATTCGCTGGCGCGCAAGCTAGCGTTTGAAGTGGCCAAGTTGAAGCCGGAAACGTACGTCGCGGAAGTCGGAAACAAGATCGGCGCGGAGTTGCTGAAGCCGCATCTTTGCTATGCGCCGGCGTTGCGCACGATTCTGGCGAACGGCTGGGTTTCGGCGTTGGCGCATATTACGGGCGGCGGAATTCCCGGGAACTTGCCGCGCGTGTTGCCTGCCGGAGTGAAAGCGCAGATTGATGTGGCTTCGTGGCCGGTGCTGCCCATCTTCAAGTACCTGGCAAAGGTCGGGAAAATGGATTCCGACGCGCTGCTGGAGTCGTTCAACCTGGGCGTCGGCATGATCCTGGTGGTTCCGTCGGCGCATGTAAAGAAAGTAGAAGCCGACTTGAAACGCCGGCGCGACAAGTTCTTCCAGATTGGCCGCATCGAGCGCGGGGACACGGCAAAAGCCCGTGTGGTGTATTCGGGCGCGCTCAGTCTTTAGCCGATCCTCCTACAGGAAACACGCGGTACACCCAGATTGCTTAATATTTCTGTAAGTGCACCAGACGAAGCTGCATCTTTGGTTGACCCTTTCTTCGCGCAGACCACATGAGCGCATGACCGCGCAGAGAGAAAATCAAAAACCGCACCGCTGCAATCAAAGGGTGCGGCACCCGGCTAAGCCGCTGGGCTTAGACATCTCCGAACTGGCCCCTCTAATGAACGAACAGTTGGGGAACGAACAGTTGGCGCATTCTCGCGCTAGTAGGTAACTAAATCAATCCTGGCCCTGTGTAAGGGACACTCAAAAAGTGGAGTTGCTTACCGATTCAGGCTGGGGGCGCAACCAAGCGGAGGTTCGGTCATTTCTGGGGGATGAAGCGGCAGGCGACTACCGCGCTGGCCGCGGCTAGTGCTGCGCAGCAGAACAGGACGAGGCGGAAGGCGTAGAGGAAGGATTCGGAAATGGCTTGGCGGACGGACGTTGTGGCGTTGTGGTCCAGGTTTTTGGGAAGTTCCATGCCGGCCAGCTCGATTTCTTTGGCGCGGATTTCTTGAGCAGCTTCTGGAGTGATGGGAAGGGTTAGGAGGCTACGTTCCAAATGGGTGGCGAAGGTTTTTACGAGGACGATTCCCAATACGGCGATGGCGAGTACGCCAGCCAGGCGCGAGATGGCGTTGTTGATTCCTGAGGCAGCTCCGCTCCGATTTTTGTCGATAGCGCTCATGACGACGGTGGTGAGCGGAGCGACGGTTACCGCCATCCCCAGGCCTAGCACGATCGATGCGGGAAAGAACGTCGTCCAGTAGTTGCCGCCTTTCACCAGAAAGGCAAACAATAGGAAGCCGCTGGCGGCGAAAAGCGGGCCAATGATCAAGGGAATTTTCCCGCCGTAACGGCTGGTCAGATTTCCAGACCAGCGCGACAACGAAAACATCAGGAGGATTATCGGCAGGCTGGCGGCTCCGGCGGCGGTTGCCGAGTATTGGTGTACCTGCATGAGCGTGACGGGAAACAGAAAAAAGAAAATGCCGAGCGCAGCATAGAAAACCAATGTCAGCAAATTCGCGCCAAGGAAAGCGCTCGACCGGAACAGCGAAAACGAGACCATCGGTGATTTTGCGCGAGCTTCGACGCAAAGAAAAAGAATCAGAAGTACGAGAGCGGCGACAAGGCTTGCCATGACGATGGGATTTCGCCAGCCAAGCTTGGAAGACTCGAGAAGGCCGGTCACGAGTGCTCCTAGCCCGGTTGTGGCGAGCAAGGCGCCTAACCAATCGAGGTGTCCGGCAGCCGGATCACGGCTTTCCGGCACGCGGCGAAGCGATATAGCGAGGACTAGTGCGGCAAGGGGAAGATTGAGGAAAAAAGCCCAGCGCCAAGATGCGTGCTCGATGAGCCATCCACCGATGACAGGGCCGAGTGCAGTCGTGATGGCGGTGAATCCAGACCAAGTGCCGATGGCGCGTCCGCGAGACGCTGCGTCGAAGCAGGCGCTGATAATGGCGAGGCTTCCCGGGACCAGCAAAGCCGCTCCTATCCCCTGGAAGGCGCGCGCGATTATCAAGAAGTGAATGTTCGGCGCCAGGCCACACGCAGCGGACGCCACGGCGAATATTCCTACACCGATCAAGAACACAAAGCGGCGGCCCAGCCTGTCACCGAGCGCGCCGCCGGCGAGGAGCAATGAAGAGAGAAAGAGGCCGTAGGATTCGATGACCCATTGCACGTCGACGACGGTGGCATGAAAGGCGCTTTGAAATTTCGGTGCGGCGACGTTGATGATGGTGCCGTCGATAAATGCCATGCTGGAACCGAGAATGGTGGCGGCGAGAATCCAAGGGCCGGATTTTTTGGGGCCGGATTTGTAGAGGTCTGACTCTTGGGCGCTTGGCCTTTCGACCGATGGCATGCCGGACGCTCCGGAACGGATGTCTTTACCTGCGACAACTTTAGCGACTCACGACAACGACAACTTCAATGCAACGGCATAGCCCGTGAGCAATCCGTGGAAGAAGGCGCGGCGTACTTGCTGGTTGGAGTCTTTGTAGTGGCGAGCAGCGTCGTCGAGGGCACGCAGGAGTTTTTCACGGCGAACTCCGCGCGGACCTCGCTGCACGAGTTTGTTGATCAGAGCATGGACTGCGTCATCGTCCGCAATGGTAAAGGTATGGGTGTGGCGAGCCATCGAGGCCTCCGTTCAGTGCGTTACGACTTTAACGCGGAGGGCCGGTTCTGAGCATCGGTAGAAAGACTTAGACACGCCGTTTGAAGCCAGATCAAATACATGGAGGAAGAGAACAGGTCTGAAGACCGGCTACTGCAAACATCGAACCGGACCCGGCTGTAAGGCGAACTTGAGCGAGGAATTCAATTTGTTACGCCCTTCAGTACCTGAGGGGACCACAGTGGCAGATGGTCTTTGCCTGATGCGTTGAGTTCTTCGGCCGCCTGGTTGTATCTTGCGAGCAACTGACGCGGATCAAGCATGCATTCGATGAGTGCCGGCCGCCCGAAACGCTTCTCCACTAACACGGCCATGCGGTAGCCGACCGTGTACCACGGCCCCTGGATGGCGCCAAAAAAAGTGTAGGCCTTTTGATCGACGGCATCGCCTTGCAAATGCCCGTCGAGCACTTGCCAAAAAAAAACATCCAGCGTTGCCAGGTCTCCGGAAAAGTTTTTCATGCCAAGCTCCCAATTCGCTTGCCTATCCGGCTGGCTATAAACATTTGGAGGTACGTCCGGGCCTCCGGCGGCCGCCAGAAGGGCCAGCCCTTCACCAAACGCACCCATCCACAGTGCGGCCTTTTGCGAGGCAGGAGTCAGAGTGGAGAGTTTCTTTTCGTACAGGCGTTCGGTACTGGAGAGGCCAATGTGATGCATTTCATGCGACACGGTGTTGTCAAACTCCTGCGGTGAAACGTTTGGGTCGAGATAGAGAAAGATTGCGGGATCCGTGTCCACATCGAAGACGAAACTGTTGTGTGTGGGTTTGATTTCGGGAAACACTTTTACGTGAATTTCCGCCTGAGCCGGGAGATAGGGTAAGACCCTCAAGCCGCCCGCGCGCATGTCGATGCGCTTCCACGCCGCCAGCGTGCGGGCCAGGTCGTCATACTGTTGCAGTAGCTCATCGGCGAGGACAAAGGTTCTGAAATCATCGTCGCTGAAGGAGCGCTGCATTGCTGCTTCCCGTTTTTTCAAGCGTTGATACGGATCCGTGGCGAACAGCGTATTCCAGTCGGCATCCGTTAGCGGCTGGGCTTGCTTGCGTTTGGCCAGAATGGCGAGAACGCTGTCCGCTTCGCTGGTATCCAGTTTGACTTGTACACGGTCTTCCGCGGCAAGCAAAGGAAACCCGGCGGACAAGATGAGAAACACGAAAAGCGCCTTTATTTGGAGCATCGTGGAAACCTAAAGCTTAGACGGAATTTGCCAGCTATCGGTGAGGAGCGAGACGTAGCGAGACTGATCAGGGTAGGAGTGTCGTAGCGGGAAAAGCGAATACCGGCACTCCTTATAAAAAGCACAGGGCGCGGCCCGGCAAGACCTGTATTTGCCGATTGCGCGCAGGCGGGAACTGAAGCCCTCGCTCCTAAACGAACCGTGAAGGGTTAGCGGACGACGTCGGCCATAACGTCAACCACGATGTTGGTCTTGCGGTTGAACACGACAATGCTGGCGCCGATGACGCTGCGCTGGTAGTCGGGCGGAAGCGGGGGCAAGCGCCGGGTGATTTCGACCGGGCAGGGCTGAAGCTTTTTTTCTAGTCCTGGGGGAAGAGTGCCGTTGCGCTGCAACTGCTTTTCGAGTCCTGGCGGGAGGTCGCCGTCACGCTTGGCCAATCCGGGTGGCAGACCCTTGCCGTGTTTCGAGTAGTAGGTCGTGACGTATTCGCGATCCTCGGTGCGGAAGCGGTAGTTGGCGTCGCCCCGGTTGTCGTCATCGCCCTTGTCTTTTTTGTCTTTGTCGTGACCCTTGGCTTTGCCTTTGCCATTGCCTTGCGCCCATGCGGGGACGGTGCACAGAGTGAGGGCCAAGAAACCTGCAGAAAGTAAGCGAACAAGACGAGTGTTCATGGAGTTTCTCCTGGAGGCGGAGGACAGGTTGCGGAAGCAATGCTCGGAAGCTTCGGGGCCAAAGCCCGTTCTTAGGTTGCCTTAACGCGGGGGCGGAAGCCCCCGCCGCCTAAGGAACTGAAGATTCCTGACAGAAAAGCCGCGGCCCAATTTGAAGCAGCGCGCTGCCAAGGAAACCTGGATTCTCCGCGTTGTGAAACCAATCGTGAGTCGATTATAGGGCTTTTCTTAACGGAAAAGGGACGACGCGAAACGGCGCATGTCCATTGGGTAAAGTCGTATCTAATTGAAAATACGCGACTTTAAGTTACGTACTGGTGCTCTACTTGACAGGTGCGTTGCAGGCGCGCAAATTCTTGCGCGTCTGAACATGTAACTCCCTTAGACAAGGCAGGGCCTGCGAAGAACAGGCCAGTGAAGGAGCGCCTGGAGCGCCGGAGGTGTGTGTATGTTCGTTGTTGAGTGGCTTGCGAAGCTGTTTTTTGCGTACCCGCTGTTGGTTTTGTTGATTGCAGTGGCGGCGTGGTCGTTTCTGGCGTCTTTGCGCCGGATCGGGCCGACGGAAGTCGGGCTGGTGACGAAGCGGTTTTCGTTCAAGAAGTTGGCGAAGGACAACCCGGTGGCGTTCAACGGGGAGGCTGGTTATCAAGCCGACCTGCTGATGCCGGGACTGCGGTGGAAGCCGTTTTTTCTGTACTCGGTGGAGAAGTATCCCTGGGTGCAGGTGCCGGCAGGCGAAATCGGCGTGGTGATTGCGCAGGTGGGCAATCCGCTGCCAATCGGCGCGAAGTCGGCAGTGTACAAGAAAGAGTTCGCCAATTTTTCGGACCTGCGATCGTTTGTGCAGCTTGGCGGACAGAAAGGTGTACAGCGGCCCGTGTTGCCTCCTGGATCGCTGGTGCCGATTCATCCGCTGGGTTTTTTGGTGCTGACGAGGAGCCGGGTGTACGGAGTACCCGTATCGCCGGACGTGCGCGCGAAGATGGGACGCGGCGGTGAGCTGAGCCCGGTCGCCTTGGGTTTGCGGCCGGAAAGCCTCGAACTGGTGCGCATCGAACCGCAGCCACGCGGAAAGGATGGGACGACTCTAGACGTCGTGGGAATTGTGACGACGTATGAAGGCGACCCGCTGCCGTCAGGCGACATAGCGAGCCGGTTGGGCGGTTATGTGGACATTCAAAAACTCGAGCAGGCGGAAAATAAAGCTACCGATGCGCAGATCATCGAGACGCTGCTTGGCAGCAAGAGCCATTTGCACAACAACTATCAGGACTTTCAGGCGTTCCTGGATCACGGCGGGCACATCGGATTGCAGCACGACCCGCTGCTGTACGGAGCGTACGCGCTGAATCCGTTTTTGGTCAGCGTGGAACTGGTGCCGATGATGGTGGTGAAGCAGGGCCAGGTGGCGGTGGTGAAGGCGTATGTGGGTCTGGCGACGGAAGATACGTCCGGCGCGGAGTTCAAGTACGGCTCGCTGGTGCGGCCGGGGCATCGCGGTGTATGGCAAGAGCCGCTGCGCACGGGGAAGTATCCACTGAACCCGCGGTGCTACGAGTCTGAAGTCGTGCCCACAGCGATCCTCAACTTGAATTGGGCCGAGGCCGTGAGTGAAGCGCACAACCTGGACGCGCAACTGCAGCAAATCG
>DASSYL010000574.1:0-13078 GCA_035703315.1 Candidatus Acidiferrum sp.
TTGTCGCTAAAGCCCGACCGCAAGGTCACCTTCACCACCGATGAAGGTACGTGGCTCTCGCTCGACGCCTCACCCGACGGCAAGACTCTCGCTTTCGAGCTCCTCGGCGACATCTATTCGCTCCCCATCGAAGGTGGCAAAGCCAAACTCATTGACGGCGGCATGTCCTTTGACGGCCAGCCGCGCTTTTCTCCCGACGGCCAGTGGATCGCCTTCATCTCCGACCGCGAAGGCAGCGACAACATCTGGATCATGCACCCCGACGGCACCGGCGCGAAGCAAGTCTCCAAAGATGCGAACAGTGAAATGGCCTCGCCAAGTTGGGATCCCGCCGGCAAATATATCTATGTCTCCAAAACTCACTTCGGCATTGGCCCCCGCGAAATCTGGATGTATCACGTGGATGGTGGCACCGGCGTTCAAATCACCAAGTCCAAACCCGCACCAACTACGCCTCGCAGTGAACGCCTGAATGACATGGGCGTGGTCGCTTCCTCCGACGGTAAGTATCTCTACTACGCCGAGCGCAAGCGCGACTTCTCCTACAACTCCATGTTTCCCCTCTGGCGTATCAAGCGCAAAGACCGCAAGACCGGCGACGAAGACGTCATCATCGAACAGCCGCGCAGCGCCATGCGTCCTCTACTCTCGCCCGACGGAAAATTTATCCTGTACGTCACTCGCTATGAAACCGAAAGCGGCCTACGTCTGCGCAATCTCGAAACCGGTGAAGACAAATGGGTCCGTTATCCCGTCACACGTGATGATCAGGAAGCCATCTTTTCCCGCGACCTCTTCCCCGGTTACGCCTTTCTCCCTGGCGCGAAAGAAATCGTCTACAACCAGGACGGAAAAATCCGACGCCTGAATCTCGAAACCGGCGCCGAAACTATCGTTCCGTTCTCCGCCGAAGTCTCCCAGGACATCGGTCCCAAACTCGATTTCCCGCAAAAGGTGGAACAAGGACCGGTGAAAGTTCGCCTGATTCACGATGCTGTCGAATCTCCCGACGGCAAGCGGCTCGCCTTCTCCGCGATGACCCACTTGTACACGCTCGATCTTCCTTCCGGAAAGCCACAGCGCCTCACCTCAGGCAAAGGCACCGAATTTCAACCCGCCTGGTCTCCCGACGGCAAGTGGGTCGCTTATGTTTCCTGGTCCGGCGACGGCGGCCAACTCTGGAAAATCCCCAGCTCCGGCGGCACGCCAGTTCAACTTTCCAAGTCGCTCGCCGTTTACAGCAACCCCGCTTTTTCTCCCGACGGCTCGCGAATTGTTCTGTTGCGTGGCAATGCATACGACCGTGAAAACGGCGAATTCGATGGCGGCCAGACCGACAACGACGATCTGATCTGGATCTCCGCCGATGGCGGCGAGCCCAATCTGATTCTTCCCGCCCGCGGCGCCGGGGGCCCTCACTTCACCAACGAAAAAGATCGCATTTACGTTTACACGCCTGGCGGTCTTGTCTCCCTGCGCTACGACGGTACCGATCGCCGCACGCATCTTCAAGTAAAGGGCCAGGGAATCTATTACGCCGAAGAGCCCGTCTCCGCCGACGATCTCGTTCCCAGCCCCGACGGCCAATGGGTTCTCGCCCATGTTCAGAATCAGCTTTACGTCGTCGCCATGCCGCCCGTTGGCGGCGAAGCGCCCACCGTCAGCGTCGGCGGCCCCGCCGTTCCATTGAAAAAACTCACCGACGTCGGCGCGGATTACTTCGCCTGGGCCGACGGCGGCAAAACCATCACTTGGGCTGTCGGCTCCAGCTACTTCCGTCAGCCGCTCAGCTCCGTCTCTTTCGAACCGCCCAAGGATGAAAAGAAGGAAAGCGAAAAGAAGGACGAGAAAAAGGACGGCGACAAAAAAGACGAAGCGAAAGACGCCGACAGGGATAAGAAAGACTCCACCGACACTCAGAAAAAAGACGACAAAGACAAAAAGGAAGAGAAAAAGTTCAAGGAACAGGAAAAAGACGTTCAGGAAATTGCCATCGCCCTGGAAGTCCCGCGCAAAACGCCGAAAGGCACCATCGTTCTGCGCGGCGCCACCGTCGTCACCATGAAGGGCGATGAAGTTTTGAAAGACGCTGACATCGTCGTCGAAGACAATCGCATCAAGAGCGTTAGCAAGCGCGGCGCGGTTCCGTCCGGTGCAAAAGTGTTCGACGTGAAGGGCAAAACCATCACGCCCGGATACGTCGACACGCACGCACACTGGTCCGAGATCAAGCGCGGCATCCTCGACACGCAGAACTGGGCGTTTCTCGCTAACCTCGCCTACGGTGTCACCGCCGGCCTCGACGTGCAAACCGGTTCGAACGACATGTTCGCTTATCAGGATCTGGTGGACACCGGCGACATCCTCGGCCAGCGCGCTTTTTCCACCGGCCCCGGCGTTTTCTCCGACAACAATTTCCAGTCCATGGAAGAAGTAAAAGGCGTGCTCACCAAATACCAAAAGTATTACGGCACGCACAACATCAAAAGCTACCTCGTTGGCAACCGCAAGCAGCGCCAGTACATGGTGGAAGCGGCCAAAGAGCTCCAGATGATGCCAACCACGGAAGGCGCCCTCGACCTCAAGCTCGATCTCACTCACGTCATCGACGGATTCCATGGCAACGAACACACGTTGCCCATAGCTCCACTCTACAACGACGTGCTGCAGATGTTCGCCAAATCCGGTATCGCGGAAACGCCTACGTTGATTGTCAACTACGGCGGTCCGTTCGGCGAAGACTACTGGTACGAGTACAGCGAAGTGCACGACAACGCCAAGCTCAACCATTTCATTCCGCATCGCATCATCGACCAGAGAAGCAAACGGCGCCCAGCATGGTTCCGCAAGGACGAATACGAATTCCCAAAACTTGCCGCACAAATGGCGAAGTTGGAACGCGCCGGCGGGTTAGTTGGCGTTGGCAGCCACGGGCAGCTACAGGGTCTCGGCTATCACTGGGAAATGTGGATGCTCGCGAGCGGCGGCATGAGCCCGATGGAAGTGCTGAAATGCGCGACCGTCAACGGATCAAAGATCGTTGGCAGACCCGACGAAATCGGCACTATCGAGCCGGGCAAGCTCGCCGATCTGATCATCTATGACAAGAATCCGCTGGACGACATTCACAACACCAACACCATTCATTGGGTGATGAAGAACGGCGAACTCTTCGAAGGCGACACGCTCAACCAGGTCTGGCCGGAACAGAAGAAGCTGGAACCCCTGTGGTTCTGGAACAACTACGACACGCCGAAGACTGGCGACGCTCTGAGCTACGGGAAAACCGCAACTCCCTAAAAACCGTACAAAGTACAAGTTGCAGGGAAAGTGCGGAGAGTCAATCCGCGCTTTTTATCTGGCCAACGCTTCAGTGCGGATTCTCTCCTCCAGCTCTTGCGACGAACAACGGCGAATCGAAGAAATGTTTCATCAGCCGGGGAGCTTTCGCAAGACGGGCGAAAAGGCTTCTGGTAATCTGAATTGCGTCTTGCCAGGCGATACGTTGTGGCGTGCAAAGACGCGGCCGCACGAAGCGATCTTGTACGACGGAAAGCGAAGCGAGCAAGAGTTTGCAAAAGTTCGAGAGTGGACGAGAGACATGAGCCGCAGGATGGTGGGATTTCTGGCGATTTTTCTGGCGGTGGTTTGTGGCGCCGTTGCGTTGGTGTGGCTGCACGCCGGCGGACAGAATAAAACGGTGGTGAACTTTACGCCGGAGCCGCCCGTAGCCGCAAATCCCACTGCGACGCCAGAGCCGACCGTCCCGCCGGCTCCGATGGCCGAGAAGCAACCGACTGCGGCGGCAAATGGGGCTTCCGCCGTGCCAGCGGGCTTCGCGCCGCCAATTGGAGAGGCGCTGGAATTTTCCGCGAACGTGGCCAAAGTGAACAACGTCGCGACGCTGCGGCTGTCCGTGAACGGCCGCAAAGAAATCGCGGGGAAAGACGCGTGGCACCTGCAGGCGTTCGCGCACACGCAGAATCCGCTGCGGCTCGTGTTTGAGCTAGACGATCAATTCGATTCCTACAGCGCGCCGGGCGATTTCTCGAGCGTGCAATATGAAATGCGGCTGAGCGAGCGCGGAACGAAAGTAAATTCGATACAAAGAATGACAACGACGGGCCGCGAGCCTGCCGGGGCCGGCGCCACGCAGGCGCGTGTACTGCCGGGGACGCGCGATCCTCTGGGCATGATGCAATACCTGCGGAGCGTGGACTGGGCGAAGACGCCAGAAGTGCACGGGCCAGTGTACGACGGGCGAAAACTGTACGACGTGAGGGCGCAGAAGACCGGGTCCGCGGAAGTGCAAGTGCCGGCGGGGAAATTCTCGACGAACACGGTGGAGATCAAAGTGTTCGACAGCGGCGAAGAGATGAAGGACGCGCATTTTACGCTGTACCTGACGAAGGATGCCGCGAGAACGCCGGTGCTGCTGGAAGCAGTGTTGCCATTCGCGGCGGCACGGGTGGAGCTGACGAAGAAGCAGTGACTGATGAGCCGTGACTGGCGACTCGCCGACTCGGTGGAGGCGCCGCCAATTGCCATGGCCGCGTTAAAATGCGGAAAAGTCCCTAGTTTTAGCACTATTTACTCCCCTCCCCCTGTTTTTTTATAGTCGGTCAAGACTTACGTGGATAGATAACAGTTCGCGAAGCAATCGGAGCCCGGAAGTGATTGAACGGGTTTGCAATGCGGAGAGACACCCAAGCAAGGTGCAGCGGGCGCGGCTGCTTGGAATAGCTTTCAGCGGCAGTGCATCCTCACGCAAGAAAGCGAGGAGTGAGCGTTCTAAGGGGGATGCCGAGGAGGTATCCCATGAAGAATCCCATTTTGGTGTTGGCGGAGAAGTGGCGCGGATGGAGCAAGGCGCAGCGCGGGTTGGTGGTGCTGTTGGCGGTGGGGCTGTGCCTGATGGTTGCGGGCAAGGCGAATCGGTCACCGCAGCCGGGAGGGGCGAAGACCATCCCAGCTTTCCCGATGGAATACCAAGGGCAATATCCAGTCGCACCCGGTAGCGAGGCGGTCGCGACGATCCATGATGCTGAGCTGAAAGCGCTGCAAGCCGATGCGGCGATGACTCGCGAGGCAGTAAGGAAAGAGTCGGGGCGGATTGATGAGGCGCATGGCGATAGGGGGCCGCTGATTGCGCATACGGCAGAACTAGCGCTGGCTACGAAGGAGTTTGGGCGGTCACGGACTTCGCTAGAAGAAATTCTGGAGCGGCATCGCGGCTACGCGGCGAAGTTGCGAATGGTCGGGCAAAAGAGCGGAAGTGTACTTAGCGCGACGCTGCGTGTGCCTTCGACGGAGTTGACGGGAACGGTGAGCGAGCTGAAGTCGTTGGGCGATGTGGAGCGAGAGGAGCAAGCGGCGGACGAGATTACCCAACAGCGAGCGGACCTGGAAGCACGCATGACCAACGCGCAGAATGCGCTGGGACGCTTGCAGGAATTGCTGAGGAAGCAGACCTATCCGGACGGAAATGTGAGGGAACTGCAGCGGCAGATCGGCAATGCGAGCGCGGAAGTGGCGCGGCTGGAGGCGGAGCGGCAAGCTTCGGAGCATCGCGTGATTTTTGCCAACGTGTATTTCACGCTGCGTGAAGAAGTGGCGAAACCGTCGGAATCGCTGGGAGCGCAGTTGCGCAGCGCTCTAGCGACCGGGTTCGGAGACGCAATGGCGAGCGTGGCGGGGTTGCTGGCGTTCCTGATCGGGCGCGGACCGGTGGTGGTGCTGTGGGCAGCGATCTTATATCTGCCGGTGCGGCTGGTTTGGAAGAAATGGGCGCCGGTGGCAGTACAGCCGAGCGCAGTAGCGCCGGGAAATTGAGACGGATTCGGAGCGACAAAGAATTCGTAGCGATTGCAAAGCAAAATTGCCAGTCGCAGCGATATCCCTTGGAAAGGACCATCGAGCATTGCCTTCGCAGCGTGGTTCCTTCCCATAATGCAGTACGTCCCGAGGTACTAGAAACCTACCGCCGCACCAACCAGCCATTCCGCAATCTTTACCGGAAGCTGGCCAAGCAGTTGCCACAACGCATTTACCTGACATCGCCGAAGTTCTGGTGATTCATCGGCTGCAAATCGCAGAATATGGCGGCGATGCAAGGAGTCGCGACAAAGGAGTGCTGGAATCTGCGATATTCCGGCCGCAGACGGGCTACTACGCTGACGCGGCGGAACAAGCGGCGGCACTTATGGAAGCGCTCAGTGAACAACACCTTCTAGAGGTGCGAACGTGCCCAGGGTCATTGCAAAACTGAGAGAAACTATTGCCCGCGGATCGCTTGAGAGGAGAGCGAGTCGGCGCCTTCGATGATGCGATAGAACTTGTTGGCGGGGATGTTGCGGAAGGATTGTTTGGCGCCGCTGGGCCACTGAACTTCGACAAGATCGACAATTTCGGATTTGCCGAGGCCGAAGTTGGCGCGAAGGTCGCTTTGGGAAAGATAGCTGCCGCCACCGGCAATTTCGCGGATTTGCGAAATGCCGCCAGAGGTTATGCGAATGCGAGCGCCCAGGGCGTCGCGATTGCTTTTGGTCCCGAGGAGGCGGAAGTTTACGAAGTGATTTCCATTGCCGCCGCCGTTGTGAAGGATGGCCGGCGCGTCACCGTTATTGGCAACGACGATGTCCACAAAGCCGTCGTTGTCGAAATCGGCGAAAGCAGCACCGCGAGCGGCGCGGGGAGCAAGATCCGATATTCCCGATGATTCCGTCGCTACCGTGAAGCGTTTTCCGTTTTCGTTGTGGAAGAGCGTATTGATCTGCTTGTAGAGAGTGCCGGGCATAGCCTGCTCGACTTCGGGATAGACATGCCCGTTGGCGATGAAGAGATCAAGCCAGCCGTCATTGTCGTAGTCGAAGAACCCTCCGCCAAAACTCAGCACGTCGCGAGTCGGGAGCGTGATGCCGACTTCGGAGCTGACTTCGTCCATGAAGCCGCGGCCAGCGTTGTGCCAGAGGTGATCGGAATTCTTCTGGAAGTCGGAGATGTAGAGATCGAGCAGGCCGTCATTGTCGTAATCACCGAGCGAGATGCACATGGCGGCCATGACTTTGCCGGCCAGGGTGTAGGCCATGCCCGTGGCGGTGCCGACTTCGCGAAACTTACCATTGCCGTCGTTGCGATAGAGGTAGGAAGGGATGCCGTCGTTGGCAACGAAGAGATCGGGCCAGCCATCGTTGTCGTAGTCCGCGGCACCGACCGAGAGGTTCTTTCCGTTCGGCTGGTAGATGCCGGCGGCTTTGGTGATGTTGGTGAAGGTGCCGTCGCCGTTGTTGTGATAGAGCGTGGCAGCGCTGCCCGCATATGCGCTGGGTGCACAACTGGATTGGATGCCGGCGAGGTCGCAATAGCGGCGAGCACCAGGGCCGTATGCGACATAACCGCCAACGTAAAGATCGAGTTTGCCGTCGCGGTCGTAATCAAAGAAAGTTGCGCCGGAATGGAACCAGGTGCCGAACTCCATGCCACCGACGCCGGCTTTGTCGGTGACATCGGTGAAGGTGCCGTCGCCGTTGTTGTGATAGAGGACATTCTTGCCGTATTGCGTTACGAAGAGATCGGGGAAACCGTCGTCGTCGTAGTCGCCCCAGGCGCAGCCGAGACCGTAACCAGTACCGGAGACGCCAGCTTTATCAGTGTCGTTGGTGAAACCGCCGTCACGGTTGTTGCGGTAGAGCGCGTTGCTGACTTTGATGTCGCGGCCGTAGCGATCACGTCCGTTAACGAAATAAATGTCCTGCCAGCCGTCGCCGTCAAAATCCGAAACGCAAACTCCCGGACCGAACTCCTCGAGATTGATGGAGATGCCGTCGTTGCCTTTGAAGTGGGTGAAGCGAATGCCGGCTTTTTCCGTGACGTCGGTGAAGCGGATTGATTTGGTTTGAAGGGTTTGCGCCGACACCAGCCAAGCGACCGGCAGCACAAAGAGCGCAGCCACAGAACACAACACACGGAGTCTTCGCGAGGCGCTGCCGAAAGAGTTCATGGAAGGCCAACCAGAGTTGAAGCGATTGTAGCCGAAGCGCGGGAGAAAACCGATGGATACAAAGGCGAGCTAGGAAAAAAAAACAAAAAGGAAATTATTGGAGTTTGGCGTATTCGGACTTGGCTTCTTTGAGGGGGAGGAGATCGGGGTCGGCATCCTTCCAGGCGGCCAGGAAATCCTGATAGGCGGTGCGGGCTTTCGCAGTGTCACCTTGCAGGGCGTAGGCCCGGGCAAGGCCGAGCTGGGACAGGGAGTACCCGGGACTGCTGGCGTACAAGTAGCGGCGCTCGATAATTTTGCGGAATTCGACAGCGGCGTTCGCGCCATCTTTCTTGCTGAGGTAGACGAGGCCGCGAGTGTAGGGAGCCAGGGCAGGAGAAGAGCCGGGCCCAACGCCCAACTCGACGCGGCGAGCCGGTTCCAAAAGACGAATGGCTTCATCCGGTTTGCCGTCACGCATGGCGATCACCGCGACCACGGCGGGCTTGCGGATCAGGTTCAATAGAGTGTCGTTGGGATACTGCTTGGTCAGGGCCTCGATGGTTTGCGTGGCTTTGGACGATTCGCCGCAGAAGGCCAGGGCGGAGGAGGCGGGCTGAAGGTTGATACCGCCCGGGAACTGCTTTATGGAAGCGGACGCGAGGGACTTGGCGGAGGGACAGTCCGAGACCAGACCGGCGGAATAGGCGGAAAGGCCGGCGATGAAGGCGGAAAATTCGGCGTTGTTGAATTTTTGCGCCGCGGCCTGCGCTTCCTGCAACGTTTGCGCAGAGGCCTTGCGCTTGCCGGCGTTAAATTCGTAAAAGGCCTTTCCGATGAGAAGAAATGTTTCATCGGAGCGCCCCTTGGCCCAGGCCAAATGACGCTCGACCTCGGCCTGGTCGCCGCGCATATAGGCAATGTCCATCAGCTGGCGGCGTGAACCGATGGCATTGGGGACTTTGGCCAGGCCTTGTTCGGCAACGGTTTTCGCTTCGTCGAGGCGGTTGAGATTGAAGTAACCGTCAGCGAGGTCCTGATAGGAAAAGATGCTGTTGGGATCAACGCGCATTTCATCGAGAGCAGAGGCGAGTGCCTTGTCAAATTGGCCTAGGGAGCCATAGATGAGGGCGAGGTTGTTCAGAGGGATGGAATCGCGCGGGTAGGTTTTGTGCCACTGCTCGTAGGTGTCGACGGATTTGTCGAGATCGCCGATGGTGTTGAAGTAGTGGCCGTTGATGTAGAAGCGCTCGACATCGCTGGCGCGCGACTGCAGATCGTAGGCTTTTTTGAGGGCGTCCCCAGACGCTTTGGACATGCCCTCGTTGCCCTGAGAGACGCCCATTTCGGCCCATGCCAGCGCGAAGTTGGGATCGATCTCGACGGCCTTTTTGAAAAAGGGAATGGCGGCGTGGTCGTCGAGCTTGGCGTGGTTGGCATGGCCTGCGCTGTAAGCCTTGAGGGCTTCGAGCGAAGAGGTAGTGGCCTGTTCGAGCGGTGTGGCGAACTGCTGGACCGTGGTCAGGGATTCGCCGAGCTTTTGGCGGATTTGCGTAGCGGCGCGGTCCATGCCCTTGAGCACTTGTTCCTTGCTTTCGACTTCGACCTGTTCGGTGGCGATGGCGTCGCCGGACTGAGTGTTGATGGCCTTGAGCTGGACGACGTAATGGGAGCCGATGCCGGCGATGGAGCCGGTCATCATGGCTTTGATGTTTTCGCGCTGACAAATTTCGCGGCCGACTTCGGAAGTGATGCGTTCACCGGCAGGGCGGCCCATGTACTGCAGAGCCTGTTGAATTTTTGATTCGGGGACGATGTTGAGGAAAGGAGATTGTTCAAGCTGGGTGGCGAGCGCTTGCTTGAGGGTGCCGTCGAAAACAGCGTCGCCCGTTGTGTTTACAAACTCGGTGAGAAGAATGGAGTCCTTTTCGGTGAGGGCGCTGGTGCGGCGAGTGAAGGTGAGGCCACCGGCTATGGCGGCGAGGAGTGCAGCGGCGGCGATGCCGGCCCAGAGCCAGGTTTTGAAACGAGTGGGCGGCGGCGCGGCGGCAGAAGGTGAAGAAGACGCGGTTCCGATGTGGCTGGTGTTCGCGGCGAATCCCGGTTGCGAAGCGGATGCCCCCGGAACGGCGGCTGAAGCGAATGAGTTGGAAACTCCATCTGGAGCGATGTTGCCGAGATGGAGCGCAGCATGCTGCGACCCTGCGGCGGAGGCGGAGCCTGAACCGGAAAGTGGCGCGAAGCCAGAGTCGCCGGCGATCGCGATGGAGCCGGAACTGCGGGCGGAATCGAGTTCGCGTTTAATGCGCTTGAGGTCGCTGCGGAGATCGGCGGCGGATTGGTAGCGGAGTTCGCGATCTTTTTCGAGTGCTTTGCGGATGGAGCGCTCGAGTTCACCGGGGAGATCGGGATTGAGGCGAACCGGCGAAACCGGCGGGCGATTCATGATGGATTCGAAAATGACGGCGGAGCTTTCGCCGCGGAAGGGAAGCTGGCCGGTTGCCATTTCGTACAGGACTACGCCGAAGGAAAAAAGATCGCTGCGAGGATCGAGTTGTTTGGCGCGGACTTGCTCGGGAGACATGTAAGCGACGGTGCCGATCGTGCTGCCGGGGCTGGTAAGGTGTTCCGGATCGATGCCCTGGGTGGCCATGGTTTCAATGGCGGAGGCGGAATCGGTGGCGGGAACAGCGCGCAGCTTTGCCAAGCCGAAATCAAGAATTTTGGCGTGGCCGCGCTTGGTGACGAAGATGTTGGCGGGTTTGATGTCGCGATGAACGATGCCTTGGGAGTGGGCGGCGTCGAGGGCGTCGGCGACTTCGATGGCGATATCAATGAAGACTTCCATATCGAGCGGGCGGCCCATGATGAGGTGCTTGAGAGTCTGGCCGTCGAGAAATTCCATGGCGATAAAGGCTTTGCCGGCTTCGTCGCCGATGTCGTAGATGGTGCAGATGTTGGCGTGATTGAGAGCGGAGGCGGCCTGGGCTTCGCGCTGGAAGCGGGCGAGGACCTGAGGGTCGCTGGCGACATCATCAGGAAGAAATTTTAGGGCGACGAAACGGTGGAGGCGCGTGTCTTCTGCTTTGTAGACAACGCCCATGCCGCCGCCGCCGAGCTTTTCGACGATGCGGTAGTGGGAGATGGATTGTCCGATGAGCGAGGGGGCGTCGGGCATTGTGGCGATATCTTAGCAGGGGCGGGAACAAGGCCAAAGAGGGAGGTTTTTGTGTGTCAGAGCCGCCGTACCGCTCTCGAGTGAGCGCGCGCCAAATGAAATGCCTGAGAATGCGCGTGCGCGAGGCGCGGCATTAGTATCGAGAGTATGAGTATGGAGCCGTTGCTCGGCGCGTAGCGGCTCTGCGTAGCAACGAGTAGGTTGCCATGGGCAAGACCGCGCAGTGCACCCGTTTCGAATTGAAACATCCTAATGTCATTCAACTCCGGGATCGACATAGAGAATTTCGTACGGGAACGTTAGTACTAGAAAATTAAAAGATTTTTTTAATTAGCCTGTCGCAAAACTTTCATCACCAACTACGTTGCAGTTTGTGTATGATTCGGACGCAATGAGCGCATAGTCCCTCTTGCCCTCAACGCCGTTTGTGGCCCAGCCCCTCGGAGACGTAAATAATGGCCATAACGTTTGTTCGCGCTGTTGCAATAGCTGTAATTGTGTCTGCTTTTGTTTCTGGTAGCGGCGTGGGGCAAACCACGTCAGATAACTCACGGTCAGTCGGCCCGCAGAAGTTTGCGGAAGCCGCTGCGCCAGGCAGCGTTGCAACAGTTGATCAGCAGCGGCCGCGCCTTACAGAGAGAAATCCGCGCTACAGAATCAATCGAAGCGATGTCCTTAACCTGTCTTTTCCTCTTTCGCCTGAATTCAATCAGACAGTGACCGTGCAGCCCGACGGGTATATCACGCTGCAGGGCGCGGGAAGCATCTGCATCTTGGGGTTCACGGTTCCGGAAACTTCCGAGGCGATCAAGAAGGCTTATGCCAAAGTCCTGCACGAACCGATCATCGACGTGGACCTGAAAGACTTCCAAAAGGCGTATTTCATTGTTACGGGACAAGTGAACAAGCCTGGTCAATACGATCTGCGTTACGACTTGACAACAACGCAGGCGATCGCGATTGCCGGCGGGTTTATGCCGACAGCAAAGACGCAAGTGTACCTTTACCACCGTTCGGCGGAAGGATGGGTTCAGGCGCGGGAGATCAAGCTCAAAGACTTTCTGCACGGGAAAAATATAGAGGAAGACATCGGTATTCGACCTGGCGACTTGATCTTTGTGCCCGAAAAAACGATTACAAAAGTTCGTAAGTACATTCCTTACAACATAGGTGTGCCATTGAGCCCATCGCCGTTGAACTATTGATGGTCAAGCTTGTGACTCTGCGGGGAGTTGAGTGTGAATAAACGGGATTTCAAGACGAGATTCGACGAGGTGATGCCGGCATGGACGCTGCGCGACATGCTGATGCCGGTGTTTCGCCACAAGCTACTGGTTCTATCGGCCTTCGCGGCCGTATTTAGCGTTTCCCTCTTCGTTGCGTGGGCCTGGGCTTCGAAGTACTACGTGGCGAGCATGCAGATTGTCGTGCAGCAGCACCGCTCCGACCCGGCGATTACCGCAGCACAAACCGGGGCCGTGATGAACAACAACAGAGGCGTTTCGCCCGACCAAATCAGCTCGGAGATGGCCATCCTGAAAGGTGAGGATATGCTCCGCTCGGTGGTCGAAACATGCGGTCTGGCGAGAGCCGACAAGTTCTCTCTGTCCGAGGTCTTTTACCCGCGAGACCCGGAGCGCAGAAGAGCAGCAAAGATCCAAAAAGCCGCTGCTTCGCTCGGCAAAGGGCTGAAGGTGGAGGCGGCAAAGGTCTCCGACGTCATTGACGTCCGATATGGAGCGATCGGCGCTCCGGAGACTCCCGCATGCGCGTTGCAAAATCTCGGCAAACTGTATCTGCAAAAGCGACTGCTTTTGCAGCGGCCGGAAGGTTCATCCACGTTCTTTGCCGAGCAAGCGAGCAAGTACGGACAAGACCTGGCGGACGTCGAATCGCGCTTAGCCCAATTCAGTCAGAAAGAG
>DASSYL010000135.1:0-8844 GCA_035703315.1 Candidatus Acidiferrum sp.
AGAGCCATAGGAGACAGCCGCGCCTCCCACAAGATTTCATCCGAGTACGCATTCCCAATCCCGCTGAAAAGCGTCGGATCGGTTAGCGCCCGCTTTAAGGTGTGGTTCTCCCACAGCAGTACACGCGCAAACCCGGCCGCATCGCTCTCCCGCACTTCCAGTCCGCCTGGATCGAGTTCCCGCAGTCCTTCCTCACCTTCCATTACATGCAACGACGCCCGCTTCTGCGAACCCGCCTCACTCCACAGCAGCGACCCATTCTCAAAATCAAACGCCGCGAAATTCCCGTTCCGCGAAACCGGCGGCAAAAATCTTACGCCTGCTGACTCGGCTCGCGGCGTGATCCTTGTGGCGGCCGCCTTCTGAGGCAGTCGCTCTTTCCAATGCAATCTCCCCGCAATCATCAGGTGCAGCACCAGCCAAATCTCGCCTTCCAGCCCAATGCAAATTCGTTTCCCCAGCCGCCGCAACTCCACCACTTTCTTGCCAAACGCACTCTCCAACGGCGGCGTCACCGTCCGCAGCAAAAATGGCGACACAATCCGCACCCGTTCCAGACACTGCCCGAGAATCCGCTTCTCCAGCGCTTCGATGTAAACCGTAATGTCCGGCAGCTCCGGCATATTCTTGACGTCCCTCTGTGCACGCGCCGCCCGCGTTGTCTTTTTACTTTCAGGATGACGCGTAGCTCGTCGTCAAATACTTGCGAGAGGAACAGTCGTCGCCATCTCCAAGTACGCACACAACGCATTCGCTAGTTGCATCTGCCGCGGACTCCGGCACTCCGGCTCAAACAATTTCGGGCTACCCACCAAAATCACCGCCGACATCGCCCGCGATGTCGCCACATTCAGCCGGTTCAAGCTGTACAAAAACTCCATCCCCCGCGGCGCATCTTCAGGCGACGACGTCGTCAGTGAATAAATCACCACAGGCGCTTCCTGTCCCTGGAATTTGTCCACAGTACCGACGCGCATGTCCGGCAGCGTCCCCAATAGGTCGCTTACCTGCGCGTTATACGGCGCCACAATCAAGATGTCTTCCGCCTTCAGCGAGCGGCTCTCTGTTCCCCGAAAGAACCGCACCTCTGGCCGCAACAGTCCCTTCACAATTTTCGCAATCGCTTCCACCTCTTCTTCGGAAGAGTTGCGTTTCCCCTCGTGTTCCACCGGCACGTACCACAGACCCGCGCTTTTTACCCACGGGTGCCCCTGAATCACATAGCTCTTCAACGCTTGTTGCGATCTTAACCTGCCTTCATAAAACTGGTCCGACGTGAACCGGCAGATGTTCGGATGAAGCCTGTGTGTCTCCGGCAGCAGCAATCCCACCTCCGGCAAGATCGTCTTGTGCTCTCCCAGCAAGTGTTCCAAGGCTGACTTCGCTGCGCCTTCCGGATGACTGCCCTTCAGCGGCCGCTCCAATTGTTGCGGATCGCCGATCAGCACCAGGCTTTTCGCCGCGTGCGCCACCGAAATCAGATCGGCCAGCGCCATTTGCCCCGCTTCATCAATGAACAGCACATCCACTGCGTCCGCCATCTCCCCGCGGGACCACAAGAACGAGGTTCCGCCGATCACACTGGCCGTTCGCGTCTCCAGCGCCGCATAAATCTCTTCATTTTTCTTAGCCACGGCAATTCCCGGCTCCGCTTCTCCTTCGTTCCACCGTTGCAAACAACTTACAGCTTGAATCTTTTTTTCAGACGCAGCTTTCACCACCTCTTCCAGCAATTTGCGAATCACTTTGTGGCTCAGCGCTGCCACGCCAACCCTCTTGCCTCGCTTTACCAGGTCGCAAATCATCCGCGCGCCGGTGTATGTTTTTCCGGCTCCCGGCGGTCCTTGAATCGCAAACGCGGTGTCCCTCATCGCGCTTCCGATTCGGCACGCCGTATCCTCCGTCAGTTCGCCCGGAAGCACCGCCACCGTCTCGCCGCACCCCAGCCGCGGAGCTTTCCGCAGCATCAAGTCACGTGCCGCTTGAAACTCGCCGTCGCTTTCAACTCCATTCGCCGCCACCCACTCGCCAACTCGAAACAACGCATCCGCTTGCTGCGTCACATTAAGGGGCGCATCCCACAAATACGCCCCAGCGGGATGCAGCTCGGCAGACTTCTTGGTTTTCTTCACGTCCACCGTGCGCGCCGCAAAATCAACCGCCACCACTGTCCCAAGCTTTTCTCCTTTGTAGTAAAGCTCCTTGTCTTCGCGCACTTCGGTTTCCTGTTTTTCAAACTCGTAACGGTCCGTCCGGATCTGCTTTTCCACGCGCAACGTTGCGACGTGTCGCAGTCCACCCAGCCCCGACCGCTCCTCCAGTAATTCGTCCTCATCGAGCTCTGCCAGCCGGAATCCCTCCCACCATGTCGCCTTGTCCTCGCGCCGATGCCAATCGAGCAACTGCGCCAAAAGCCATTGCGCCTGCTGCGTCTCCGACCGCTCCGCGCGATCGACCGGCAAATCTTTTGTGAGCCGCTTCGCGAGTTCCGCCACACGATTTTGCCTATCGCTCAACTCTTCCGGCGGTTCCGGATCGCCTGCCACCGGCCGCGCAATTTTCTCTCCCTCCGCAATCAGCTTCGCCCGCTCCCCCTCCAACCAATCCCGTAGTGCCGCCGTAGACTCGCAATCCTCGCGGTTGTAGCCCTCCATCGCCTCGCGCATATCGTCCCGCAAGGACTCGCCTTTCCATCCCAGCTCCAAATGGTGCTCGATATACCGCATTGCCGCCCGCGAAGCATCGAGCGAAGTCTTTCGCTCGAATCCATAAAATGCCTCCATCTTTTTCAGCGAATATTCTTCCACGCTTGCGCGAACGCCTTGTTTCACAACGCGGTGCAGATCGACAAATTTTCCTCCGCGCAGCATGCGGTCCATCTCCTCTTCCCGCGTCGCGTATTGCCCCATCAATCTCTTAAACGCGCTCGGCTCATTTGCACCGTAGTGATACACGTGCATTCCCGGCTCTTCCGCCCACCGCCGCACAATTTCGTCCATCAGCCATTCGAAGCCGCTCTTCTCTTCCTCCGCCGTCAGCGACCACCGCTTCTCATAAACTAGCTTTCCATCCGCCCCACGCGTCGACAGTCCAAACAAATATTGCTGGCCTTGCGTTCCCGCAAACGGATCGCCTTCTAGGTCCACAAACACATCCAGCCGGTTCGGCTGCGGCATCCGGCAAAAACCCATTCCTTCCGCTACGGGCAAGATCGCTTCATGCACCGGCTTGTTTTCTGTTCGGCCATTTACCTGCACGCGCGATTGTTCTCTCACGCGTTCGTATCCGTCACGTGATCCATAGCGCGGCTTCTGCTTGAGCGGGACCGGCATTCTCGCCAGCTCCGCCACCGTCGTCACTTTCCACTCCACCAGTTGCTCCCGCTGTTGCGCGCGTATTCCAGCCACCAGCGACAAATGATCGTCCCGGCGCCGCCGCGCCTCGCATTCCTTGAACCACCGACACACATTGCAATGCTCGACCGGCTCCGGATACGTCTCGACATGTGAAGCCTCAAAACGGAAACCCAACTGACCATCCGATCTCTTTTCATCGGATGCGCCACAACTTTCGCCGCTGCTCCTCAACAATTCACGCTTCACGTAGCGGAAATACGCCGCATACTCCGCCACGCGATATCTTTCTCCCGCAAATCCCGCCGCCGGTGTGATTACCCACATGCACTCCGGCGCTTTGCCTTGAGCCAGTTCCAGCAGCTCTGAATACACCGACAGCTGCAGGATCGTCGTAGCCTTCGTTTCCCGCGCCAGCTTGGTGTCCTGCACCTCATAAGACCATTTCCAGTTCTTGCTCGGCATCGCGACTTTCTGCAAAATGTCCGGCCGTCCGAACCACGGGCCATCCCGCAGCACTCCCTGCGCAATCACGTCCACGCCTTCTGCCATCACCCGCAAGGTTTCCGCAACCAAGTCCGCATCCCCCCCATGTTCCGCCAGCCGCACAACTCTTAAACCCCTCTCTTCCTCCAAGTGTTTCAGGTAGGCCTTCTCATGCCGCAGCCCCAACTCCTGAATCACCTTCAAGTCCGGCGCCGCCCACGCCGGCGCAGGTCTCTCCCCGCGCGCCACCTGCAAGTCAAGCTGCGTCAAATGCCGGCAGGCCAGGTGATTGCTCACATCCGTAGCCGCCAACCTTAGTTGTCCGTGGATTAATCTCATCGCAGGTCCAGCCTAGCCCAATGGGGTTGACTCGGGCTAGCCCGGTGCTCGCCCGCCAAGTCGGTATTAGAGTCGTAGAAAGAACCTTAGGCGCTGTCCAAAGGAAAAGGATCCGCAAATAACTCTCGTAGCGTCACCGCGCATGAAAGGGCGCATCAAAGGGAAGCAACTTTGAGGACTAGAAAATGAGCGGTAAAACCGGTTCTTCGCAACACATCGGCTCGGCCATTCCGTCGCCTATTCCACCCGACGACCCGCAACGCAAACTGGCCATTGCGCAACCGGAAACGGATCGCAACACTCGTCATCTGGAGTCGCGGGCGATACTTACACCGTTCTTCTAACCGGCAAGGACACCGCTGGCCGGTTTTGCCTAATCGACATGTATGTCCCGCCCGGCGGCGGGCCTCCTCCTCACCGTCACGATTTCGAAGAGACTTTCACCTTGCTGGCAGGCGAGCTAGAGGTTGTATTTCGCGGGGTGAAGCGAGTTGTACGAGCGGGCGAGACGA
The DNA here is from genome assembly GCA_035703315.1 of Candidatus Acidiferrum sp. Taxonomy (GTDB): domain Bacteria; phylum Acidobacteriota; class Terriglobia; order Acidiferrales; family UBA7541; genus Acidiferrum. Next base: position 4,691 of record DASSYL010000135.1, read on the forward strand.
TCAATGTCCGGCAAACGCTCCATATCAGTTTCATAATTCATCGTCCCGGCCGGTAAGAATGCTGTGCATTTGTTCCCCCGCCGGTCAGGAGGAATTCTTTGAGGAAGTGGGAACACCGGTCGCCACCAGCACCGCGCCCCCGCCTCAACCTGACGAAACCGCCGAAGCACAGCTCAAGGCCAAAGCCATTGCCCTCGCACCGAAGTACCGCACAGAGTTTCTGCAACACGCCTGAGAGAACCAATCGTAGCTGCCAGCCTCTGTTCTCCGCGACCTTTACGCGAAGTCTGTACAAAAGACAGCTCGGCAAAGGCCCGTTCTTGCTCCCAGTAGCCGCCCCTCACAAATCTCCTAACACTCACCATGTCGCTGCGCGCTCGGGTCAGCGCGAAAATTTTTGCGGCTGATCATTCCCGTTCTTCAACGGGTCTGCGTTTTCCAAAACGCGATTTGTTGCAGCCGCTAAGGAAAGAATCTGTCTCCAACCGTGCGAAACGGGTTATCCCCTAACTTCCCTGAAATCAATAAGATAGAACGAAGCTATAACTCGCTGAAATCAGTGGTTCATTGCAACGCAGGAGTGTGGAGGGAGTCCACGTCTATCTCTAACATAACAGGTCACTTAGGTTTTGAACGACGCGAACTGATAACTGGCTCGCTCGTACTAAAACCCCGGTAACCTGTACTTTGGCTCCGTTGGCCCATTGGTTGTTTTTCCAACCCGCTTTACTGTGGCACAACGGGTTGGGGGCCGCGCGGGGACAGCGGCTCCGCAAGGAGCCGTGTGCGAGCTACCCAACCCGGTTTCTTTTCTCTCGGCCGACGGGCCGGCCTTCCGGCCCTCTTATCCTTCGGTCTTTCCCGTGCATCCCATCCTTCAGCGGATCCATAGCTTATGCTGCAAATGAAGGACTTACACGCTTCGAGGCGCCGACAGGGTCCGCTTACCGGCGGGTTTCGCCGACAGTCGCCGCGCCGTGGCCTTTCAGCTTTCACTCTTCCGCTCGTACTTCTTGCCCTGGTCGGGCAGTCGGTTGCTGTCACCGCCCCGCAGGCGGCCAGCACGCCGCCGTTCAAACCGAAAACAATGGAAGCCTTCTCCACTTACGTTCGCGCAACCGACGCTCGCAACAACGCCGAATTGCAGAGCGGCAAGGATTTCTTGTGGATCGACGCCCTTCCCGAAGCAGCCCGCCATCGCGCCTACAAGTCTCTGGCTGCCGGCGAATCTCAAATCGAGCAGCGCAACACGCTCGCCGATGGCCGCGAAATTTCTTGCCCCGCGGGCATGATCCATCACTGGGAAGGTTTGATTTTCATTCCTGGCGCGCGGCTCGACGATGTTTTGCATGTGCTGGAAGACTACGACCATCATTCCGTTTACTACGCGCCCGATGTGGCTCGCTCGAAATTGGAAGAACGCGACGGCGATCATTTTCGCGCGTTTCTTCGTTTCCGCCGGCAAAAAATCATTACCGTCGTGCTCAACACGGACCACGACATTCGCTATTTTCGCGACAACCCGCAACAAGCGCACAGCCGAAGCAGCGCCACGCACATCGCCGAAGTTGACAACGTCGGGAAATCCAACGAACACGAAAAATCGCGCGACGACGACAACGGCTTTCTCTGGGGTATGGAAACCTGGTGGCGCCTGCAGGAAAAAGACGGCGGCGTCTACGTGCAGAGTGAAGTGGTTTCGCTGACGCGCGAAATTCCTACCGGCCTCGGCTGGATGATTGGCCCGTTCATCACTTCGATTCCCAAAGACACGCTCAGCTTCACTCTCGAAGCCACGCGTAAGGCCGTCCTCGCGCAAATCAAACAAAACACAACCGCAGCCCGATAGAGGCGAACGCTTACCAGGCCGTCGCTCGTTTCTTCGCCGCGGCCTTTTCCATCAGCTGGCGCAGTTCAGCCGCGTGTTCGTCCCAGGAAAATTTCCGCGCCGTCGCTACTGCGTTTTCCGCCAGTGTCCTGCGCAATTGCGAACCGACGGCGAGCGCGCGGATCGCCTCCCCTAATTCGCTCGCACTTTCCGGATCTTTCAGCAGCAGCGCATCGAAACCGTGCACCAACCATTCGCTCACGCCCGCTTTCGGGCTGACGATCACCGGCAATCCACAGGCCATAGCCTCCAGCACCGGCAAATTGAATGAATCTTCGAGTGATGGCGCCACTAGAATATCCGCCGCCGCATACAGCGAACGCACGTCCGCAACTGGCGCACAAAATTTCACGCGCTCCTGCACTCCCGCAGCCGCTGCCTGAGCGCGAAACTGCGTTTGCTCATCCAGGCCCACTACCAACAATCGCAACGGCAACTCTTTGCAATTCGCCATCGCCGCGAGCAGCGTTGCCAACCCTTTATTGCGCCAGTCGTTGCCGATCATCAGCAGCACCGTTGGCTCTGGCGAACCATGCCATTGCTTGCGCGCCGCATCGCGAAGCGGAGCAATCAGCGACGGCGAAAAATGTTCCACATCCACGCCGTTCGGAATCACCGCCACGTCGCCGCGGCCAAAATATCTCTTCAATTGCTCCGCCGTATGTTTCGAGACTGCCGCCAGCGTCACGCGATCGTCGCCATAAATCCGCCGCTCCAATTGGCAAAGCAGCGCGTAGTACAATTTGCGGTGCCACCCGCGCAACCCAGCGCGATCGCTCGCGGTCTGCAATTCAGCCAGTCGGTGAAACACCGCGTGCACCAGGATCACGTCGGCATCCAGCGCATTGATGCCCGGGGAAAAAATCACGTCCGGCCTCTTGCCGCTCCGCTGGCCTTCACGCCTTCGCGCGCGCTGATTCAGCCAAAGCCAACCGCGAAATCCCAGCAAGAGTGGCCCGGGAAATTTGCCCACGCGATGCCAACGAATTGTATTGTCGGTACCAGCCGCCTCGCCGGCTCGTCGCATGTTCCTGACATCTGCCACGCTTTGCGCATACAAGTCCACTTCGTCGCCGCACTTTGCTGCGAGCCGTTCAATCAGTTCCGCCACGGCACGCTCCGTGCCGTGCCGGCGGTCCACAAATGGAGAAACCACCGCAATCTGCACTATTTCGTCCTCACGCACGTCTTTGCCGCTAGCTACCGGTGCCAAACGCTCGCCCAAAATGCGTCTCGACTATACTGGAAAACACTTTTGCATCGCTCGGGGGAGTCTCCGGCAGGGGGACAGTCAGCGCTCCTGAACAAATGAGCATGGCGTTTCGGAAAGGCTCGATGCAACTCACCGATTCAGGCAATGCAGGCACCGAGCCACGTAGGGACGGCACAGCTCCTTTGCCAGCGCTGGGTTTCGTTTCCGCCACATTGCGGAACGGGATGGTTTTTGCGGCCCGGCAGTGCCGGGGCGTTACGCGCCACAGGCGGCAGGCGCATTGCTCGAGCCGGGCTTAACTTCAACTAAAGGTTACGATACGGATGACGGAATCGGCCGATCTGGTAAAGCCCAGCACCATCCTTCGAGATCGAATGCCTGAACTCGACTCGGTCAGGGGGCTGGCAATCTTGGGCGTATTCTTGTATCACACGCTTTACGCACAGCCTGACTTATCGAGTTGGTCGACGACATACCGCTTATTTTTGACGGCCACTTGGCCCGGACACTTTGGGGTTAGTCTCTTCTTTGTACTGTCCGGCTTTTTGATTACGGGCATTTTGGTCGACGGCCGTTGTAAGCGGCAATACTTTGCCCGATTTTATAAACGACGAGCCTTAAGGATCCTTCCTGCCTACTTCGCGGTTGTGGTTCTCCTGGCTGCTACTAAATCTGCTCCATCGTCGTTCCTGCTGTTGAGTCTCGTATATTTATCGAACCTGACACCGATTTTCGGAATACCGATCGCATATCCCGTTTTGTGGTCGCTGGCGGTTGAGGAGCACTTTTATTTCGTATGGCCTATCCTGTGTCGCAAGTTTACCAATAGAGGTTTGTCCGTCCTTTGTTTGGGCATCGTGGCCCTTAGTCCGCTATCGCGCTATGTAAGCCTTTCATTCACCGCTTCTGGCGGAACGGGGTATTACTGTAACGAATACACTTGGAACTCTCTCGATGGCCTCGCTTGCGGGGCGCTGCTGTCTCTCTCGCTGCGACAGCATTGCTGGGCGAGAGCTAGGTTTGCCCAGGCCTGCGCGGCTTTGCTCATTTTTT
>DASSYL010000209.1:0-7769 GCA_035703315.1 Candidatus Acidiferrum sp.
GGAAGGCGAAATTGTTGAGACGTAGGAGAGGGAAACAAGTTGAACGCGAGTGGGCGTGGCGGTGTTGTAGTTGGGAAGCAAACCGCCGCCGACGAGAGCGAGAGGAAAGCTCTGGTCGCTATCGCCGATGTAGTAGCGGGCGGTGAGCAGGTTGTTGGGATTGAAGCTGTGGTCGATCTTGATGATGGCGCTGTCCACGCGATTGGAGAATGGCGTGGCAAGAGAAATATTGCTACCACCATCGTTGTAGCAATCGGCGGCGCCTGAAGGCGGCGTTGGCCAGATCAAGGTGGGCTTGGCAAGCATCGCCGCGATAACGGGATTCACGGTTCCGCCGTTGTCAGCAATGGCGGCGGCAATGTTGGCCTGAGTCGGGACGCAAGCGGTGCTGGCTTCGGCGCCTTTTTCGCGCATGCCTTCGTAGTCGACGAAGAAAAAGGTTTTGTCTTTGACGATCGGCCCGCCGAGAGAGCCGCCGAACTGGTTGTTATGGAACGGATTCTGCTCCTGGCCGACTTCGTTAAAGAAGTTGCGGGCGTCGAGCGCATTGTTGCGGAAGAAATCGAAGCCCGAGCCATGCAGCGTGTTGCCGCCGCTCTTGGTGACGATATTGATGACGCCACCGGCGCTGCGGCCGTATTCGGCTTCGGAGTTGGAGAGGACGCGGAGTTCGGCGATAGCTTCGAGGGGAAGAATGGTGGCGGGAGTGCCGAAGACGCCGGCTTCATTGATGGCGGGGTCGTTGCGGTAGCCGTCGTTCATATCGGTGCCGTCGAGGAGGAAATTGTTGGAGCGGCCGCGAGCGCCGTTAACGGAGAAGACGCCATAGGAGCCGGGAGAGTCGGTGATCTGGTCGGGCGAGCTAGTAACGCCGGGCACCAGGTTGATCAATTTCTGGTAGTCGCGGCCGTTGACCGGCAGATTGGTGACGACTCTGGATTCGACGATGCCGCCGAGGACGTTGCTGGTGGATTCGACCTGCGGCAACTGGTCGGCGCTGACTTCGATGGTTTGCGAAATTTCGCCGGCCTGGAGAGCGACGTCGGCGCGCACTTCGCTGGAAACCTCGACCTGCAGGCCGGTGACGAGTCCTTGCTTGAAGCCGGTCTTTTCAACCGTGACAGAGTAGGTGCCGATGGGAAGTTCGGGCACGGAATAAGTGCCGTCTTCACTGGTAGTGACCGTACGGGAGAGGCCAGTATTGACGTTTTTAACGGCGACGCCGGCGCCCGCGATGGCCGCGCCGCTGGAATCGGTGACTGTGCCGAGAATGGTGCCGCGAAAAGTCTGCGCGGCGGCGCTGCTTCCCCAGAAAAGTAAAATTAGAGCGAGACAGACGGCAAACGCGGTTTTGCAGATGCGGACACACCCCATCATTACATTCTCCTGTACATATTCTGATTTCATAGACTCCCCCAAGACTGCTCCCTGGCGGCACCCCGGCCGACCCAGCGGAGATACGCTTTTGCGACGAAATCCGTAGTGCATTTACGGTAGTGCGGCTATACCGAAGCGTCAAGCAAGGGCTAGGGGTAAGGTGCTTGGGAGACAAGGCGGCAGAAGGCCGCGTCTGTGCCGCCAAATGGAAGAGGCTGCTACACTGAATAGTTCAACGGCTCGCCAGGTTTCGCGCTGTGACGTAAGGATCGTAAAGGCGCCCGCCTCAGCAGGCGGCCGCTACAAAGAATCTAATGTCAAAAAAGATGCCATCGGTGGTGATTGTGGGGCGACCCAATGTCGGCAAGTCCACGTTGTTCAACCGGCTGACGGGGACGCGCCGCTCGATTGTGACCAACGAGCCAGGGATCACCCGTGACCGGATTTACGGCAAGGCGGAGTGGCGCGGACGGACGCTAGAGATCGTGGATACGGGCGGGATTATTCCGGACGACAAAGCGCTGATTCCGCAGGAAATTTTGCGGCAGGCGCGGGTGGCATTTGAAAAGGCCGCGCTGCTGGTCATGGTAGTGGACAACCAGACCGGCGTGACGCCGCTCGATCAAGAGCTGTCGCAGCTGCTGCGCGCGACGGGAAAGCCGTTTGTGGTGGCGGTAAACAAGGTGGATGCGGTGGCACAGCAAGCGCATGCGGCGGAGTTTCACTCGCTGGGCGCGAAGATTTTTCCGATCGCGGCGGAGCATGGGACGGGCGTGGATGATCTGCTGGATTTTGCATTGGAAAAGACGGGATTGGAAAAAACGGCGGAGGGAGGAGCCCGGAGCGAGGCGGCAGAAAGCGCGACAAACCCGCTGCTACAAGGAGCGGCGAGCGGAGAAGAGGGAACTACCGAGATCGCGATCATTGGCCGGCCGAATGTGGGGAAGTCGACGCTTCTGAACCGGATGGCCGAGGAAGAGCGGGCGATTGTGTCGCCGATTCCGGGGACGACTGTGGATTCGGTGGATACGGATGTGGAGCGAGGGGGGAAGCATTATCGGTTTGTGGATACGGCAGGAATCCGGCGCAAGGGTAAGACGAATCTGGTGGCGGAAAAGTTGAGCGTGGTGATGGCGCGGCGCGGGCTAGAACGTTGCGATGTGGCGCTGCTGATTGTCGATGGCGAAATGGGCGTGACGCAGGGCGACGCGCAGATTGCGAGCTACGCGGAAGAGTCCGGGCGCAGCGTGATTGTGGTGGTGAACAAGTGGGATTTGGCGGTGGCGGCGGCGCAGGTGGCGGCGAATCGCGAGGGTACGACGGCGCGCGGAAAGGCGCGGCGGGCGGCGGATCGCAAGACGGCAACGGAGAACATCGACAAAGGCAAGTTGATGGTGGAGTACGAAGAGCTGATTCGGAAGAAGCTGAAATTTTTGAGCTACGCGCCGATTGTGTTTCTGTCGGCGAAGACCGGCGAGCGGGCAGACAAGCTATTTCCGTTGATTGACCATGTGGCGGCGGCGCGGAAGCGGAAGGTTTCCACGCCGGAGCTGAATCGCTGGCTGAGGTCCATCGATTTGCAACGCGGGACGCTGCCGAAGTCGCGGCCGATCCGGATTTACTATGTAACCCAGGCGAAGACGGCGCCGCCGACCTTTTTGCTGTTTACGAACCAGAAGCAGCCGCTGCATTTTGCCTATGAGCGGTTTCTCGAGAATCAACTGCGGGCGAAATTTGATTTTTCGGGGACACCAGTGCGGTGGGTACAACGGTTGCGGAAACGGGAGCGGGACGGACGCGGCCCGCGCGAGGAGTAGGAGTGCCGTGCGGCCAGGCGCACGCCTCTCTAGGCCGCTACATAAAAACGGCGCGAGTTGCTAGAATCGCGGCTATGGCGAACAACGGGGCGGCTACACAGACTTCGCTCGAAGCGGAAGAGGGACTGTATCGGATTGGCGAGGTCAGCCGGAAGACGGGTGTGAAGGCGTTTGTGCTGCGGTATTGGGAGACGGAGTTTCCCATGCTGGAGCCGGAGAAGGGACCGAATGGGCGGCGGCTGTATCGCGAAGAAGATGTCCAGCTGATTTTGAAGATCAAGCGGCTGCTATACGACGAGGGATTTACGATTGCGGGGGCACGGCGGCATTTGCGCGAAGGCGGCGCGGCGGCGGAAGCGGGCGCGGAGATTCCTCCGGGCCACGGCGCGCATCAGTTGCTGAATCGCAAGCTGCTGCTGGATATGCGCGATTCGTTGCGGGCCTTCTTGACGCTTCTCGAAAAACGTTGAATCGCGGTAGAATTGGGTTGTCGGGGCGTAGCGCAGTCTGGTAGCGCGCACGCTTGGGGTGCGTGAGGTCCCCGGTTCAAATCCGGGCGCCCCGACCAGACTTTCGTTTCCGTATGCACCTTCCCAACGACTGGCCATCCCAAATAGGAAGGGTTGCGTTTCACCTGAACGGTGGATTCACTAAAATCCTGATCTGGGCCGGCGGGCCGCTAACGTTCGATTTCCCAACTGCTGACATTCCTCCGGAACTTCGAGCCTTGGGCTCGTGGCTAAGAGTGAAGCTGAACAGGACTGAGGGATGGGATGGTGGAAAGACCATCACGACCGGATCCATTCCTAGAGTCGTGGACCCGTAACCGAAAGCGGCCAGAATCAGAGCCACAGGGACCTCCTCAACACAAACAAAATGCCAAATATTCTGCTGACAAATGATGATGGATACGGCGCGGAGGGGTTGCGGGCGCTGCAGGAGGCGCTGGAGGATCTGGCGACGGTATGGGTGGTGGCGCCGTTTGCGGAGCAGAGCGGGACGGCGCAATCGCTGACGTTGCGGCGGCCGATCGTGGTACATCCCCGGGGCCAGCGGCATTGGGCCGTGGAAGGAACTCCGGCGGACGCAGTGATCGTGGCGCTGCACAAGTTGTTGCCGGAGCGGCCGGACCTGGTAATTTCCGGCATAAACCACGGCGCGAACATGGGCGAGAACGTGTATTACTCCGGAACGGTGGGGGCGGCGCGGGAAGCGGCATTGCATCACATTCCGGCCGTGGCGATGTCGCTGTGCGCGCGGAAGGCGGGACAAACCTTTGTGAATTCGGCGCGGATTGCGCGAGCGGCGGCGGAAATTATTTTGAAAGAAGGATTGCCAGACCAGGTTTTGTTGAATGTGAATGTGCCGGAGCCGTGGAGCGGCGAGGTGCGGTTCACAAGGCAATCCAAAAAGATTACGCGCAATCAGCTGAGCGAAGGCAAAGACCCGAAGGGGCGCTCGTATTACTGGATTTTTGAGCAGAAGTTTGACAAGGACGTCGAGCCTGGCACGGATTACGAGGCGGTGTTCGCAGGGGATGCGAGCGTGACGCCGTTGCATCTTGATCCGACGCATGACGAGTCGCTGGAGCGGCTGGCGGCGTGGGCGGAGCGGCTCGGAGTGGGGTCGAAGAGCGGCAAGTTTTGAGTTGTAAGTCATAGAGTGGGGCTTTGGTCCAGCGGTGCGCAGAAGAAGAGCCGGGCTGGAGCCCGGCACAACAAAGAACCCAACACCGAGACCAGGTTAGAAAGCGAACCTGGTGCACCCTTCGCGCTGCTCTGCTTAAAGCGTTTTTAGCTTGGTCGGCCTTCGTGAAAAATCCACGGTATGGGGTAGGATACTGCGCGATGAGGGCTGGGAAAATTTACGATGTGGCGGTGGTGGGCGCGGGCGTGTTTGGCGCCTGGACGGCGCTGACGCTGGCGCGGCGTGGGAAGCGCGTGGTGCTGCTGGAGGCGTACGGGCCGGGGCATTCGCGGTCGAGTTCGGGCGACGAATCGCGGATCATCCGAATGGGATATGGCGCGGACGAGATCTATACGCGGTGGTCGCAGCGGTCGCTGATTGCATGGAAAGAATTGTTCGCCGCGACTCGGAATGACGGGCTCTTTCAGCGGACTGGCGTGCTGTGGCTGGCGGAACCGGGAAATACTGCACAAGAGGCCACGCGCGATGTGCTGGGGCGCTGCGGCGTGAAATTTGACGAGTTGGATCGCGCTGTGCTGACTGCCAAATATCCCCAGATCAATTTTGAGGGAATCGGAACTGGAATCTATGAGCCGGAGAGCGGCGTGCTGATGGCACGGCGAGCGGTGGCGGCGACGGCGGCGGAGGCGGTGCGGCTGGGAGCGGAGTACCGCGTGGCGGAAATGATTGCTCCGACTGGAAGCGGGAATGTTTCGCACCTCGCGAGCAGCGGTGGCGAGCGGTTCACTGCGGCCGAATTTGTGTTTGCGTGCGGAGCGTGGCTCGGGAAAATATTCCCGGAAATTCTAGGCGAGCGGATTTTCCCGACGCGGCAAATTGTTTTTTATTTTGGCTTACCCGCGGGAGACGAAAGATTTTCTTCGCCGGCGCTGCCAACTTTTCTTTTCAAGACCGATGAATCGTACGGCATGCCGAATCTGGAGAACCGGGGCCTGAAGATTGGGCTCGACCAGCACGGCGCAAAGGTGGATCCAGACACCCAGTCGCGGATCGTAACTCAGAACGAAGTCGAGCAGATTCGCAAGTATGTGGGTTGGCGATTCCCTGGCCTGAAAGACGCGCCGATTGCGGAGACGCGGGTTTGCCAATATGAGAACACGTCGAGTGGCGACTTCCTGATGGACCGGCATCCGGAGATGGGCAATGTGTGGTTTGTAGGTGGTGGGTCGGGACATGGGTTCAAGCATGGACCAGCGGTAGGCGAATACGTCGCCGGGCAGCTGTTGGACAACGCGCAAGCCGAGCCAGGATTTTCGCTTTCCGGCAAGGAGACCCTGCAGAAGAGGTCGGTTTTTTAATACCACTTCTTCTAACCAGGCCTGAAGCGAAACTATTTCCCGTCCAATGCGTCTTTTACAGTGAGGCAGGGTGTGGTCATTTCCTTTCGTAGCCAACCGCAGTAAATTCGAGCGGCAGTTTGGGAGGCGGTATGTTCTTGCGTATGTTGCGAGGTATCCCTTGGGCGGCGGCAGCGCTGGCCATTCCGGCACTGACGGCAAGCGGCGTGTGGGCTGCGCCACCGGCGACGGAGCTGAAAGTTCCGGTGGAGTATTACAAACTGCCGAACGGATTGCGGGTCGTCCTATCACCGGACCACACGGCTCCGACGGTGTGCGTCGCGGTGTATTACCGCATCGGATTTCGCGTGGAGCCAAAGGACCGCACCGGGTTCGCGCACCTGTTCGAACACATGATGTTCCAGGGCTCACAAAACCTGGGCAAGATGGAGTTCATCAAGCTGGTGCAGCAGAACGGCGGAATCCTGAACGGTTCAACGCGCTTTGACTTCACGAACTATTTTGAAATTTTGCCGTCGAACAAACTCGAAACGGCGCTATGGGCGGAATCCGATCGCATGAACGGCCTGGCCGTGACGGAAGACAACCTGAAAAATCAGCAAGGCGTGGTCGGCAACGAAGTCAAAGTGAATGTGATCAACCGGCCGTACGGCGGGTTTCCGTGGCTGGACATGCCGCAATATGCGAACACCAATTGGTACAACGCGCACAATTTTTACGGCGATTTGAAGGATATCGAAGCGGCGACGTTGACCGACGTGCAGGCTTTCTTCAAGACCTACTATGCGCCGAATAACGCGGCGCTGGCCATTGTCGGCGACTTCGATGTGGTGCAAGCGCGGCAATGGGTGGAAAAATATTTTGGCGGAATCAAGGCATCGAGCTTGCCCGCGCAACCGGATTTGAGCGAGCCCAAGCAGACGAAAGAAAAGAACGCCAGCCGCGTGGATCCTCTGGCGAAGCGTCCCGGAATCGCCATCGCTTATCACATGCCGGAACGCAACACTCCCGAATATTACGCGATGGGCCTGATCGATCAGATTCTGATCGAAGGCGACGACAGCTTGGCGTATCAGGAGCTGGTGCAAAAACAGGGACTGACCGCGGCGGTGCAAGGTGGAATCAATTACCTCGGCAACATGTTCAATTACAAGGGGCCGATGCTGTTCATGGCGGACTTGCGGTATGACCCAGCGACGAAGCCGGAAACGATTGTAAAAGCATGGGACACCGCGCTGGAGCCACTGCGTGGGAAGCCGGTGGACAAAGCGCTTCTCGAGCGTGCTCGCGTGAAATTGCGGTCCGATTTTTACGACAACGTCAGCCAGCTGAGCGGATTCGGGCTGGCCGATCTGCTGGCGAGCTTCGCGCTTTTTGACGACAACCCGGCACGCGTCAACACACTGGTTTCCGAATTCGACAAAGTGACGCCCGAACTGATTCAGAAGACGGCGCAGGAATATTTGAAACCGGAAAACCGGACTGTGCTGCTGCTGGAAATCAAACCTGCGGATGCCGCGGCATCGGCGCCGGCAAAGAACTAGGAGAGCGAAATGAGCATGAACATGAT
>DASSYL010000238.1:0-13472 GCA_035703315.1 Candidatus Acidiferrum sp.
CAAAATGGAGCGCTAGGCCGAGCAGCGCGGTGGCGATGCCGCCGCTATACGTATGCGGACCGAGAACCCCGCCGGCTATGCCCTGGAGAAGACGGAGCGGCTTGGCGCCCATCATCCCGTAGACAACGAGAGCCGCAATGATGTCCATGATGCCGCAGATGGTTCCGGCGGAAACGATCGCTTTGGTCGGATTGGCCACGGCGCAACTCCTAGTGAACCCGGAGGAAGATTCTAGAGCGTTTCAGACGGAGAGCCAACAGACTTACAACGCTGCACAGTGACCTACTCGGGGGGTCTGAGATAGGCGGCACCATGACGAAAAAGGCCCGCCGAAGGAATAGCTTGTGAAAAGACAATGCGGATAGGAACGAAAATGGCGCTGCTGCCGGGAGTAAACGGGACGGCAACTTCGGCGCGGCTGCCTTCCGGGTATTGGTTGCGGCTGCGGAAGGCGATGCCACCTTTGGAAAGGTCTTCGCAGACGGCTACTTCTTCCTGAAATCCGCGACGGCGAATGCAGGCGAGGACACGCGCTTTAACGCGGGTGCGGTTGCGGCGCGGCAGCACGCGTTGGTCGTCTTCGTAGCGACCGGAAGAGGCGCTGGGTTGAGAGAAATTCGATTGAGCCTCGATCCAGATAGCCGGCGCGTCGCAAATTTTGCAGATGCGAGCAATACATTTGCGCGCCTCAAACGATTTCAGCTCCAGTTCGTTGAGATACACCACTTCGCGACGCTGGCAAAAGCTACATTCCATGAGCAAGCGCGCAAGGGCCTCTTCGGCCTTGTGAGGAGCGGGAAACTCGATGTCCCAGAAGTCGGAGCGGGGTTCCAAAATATGAATCGCGTACAGGAATCCTTCGGGTTCACGGTCAATTTCGGCGACGATGCGAGCGCGAACGGTCTTGATGCCATCGCCTTCAAGAGAGCGCTTGAGAGTGAGTTCCTGACCGGCCGAAAAAGCATCCTGCATACGCAAGACGCCGCCATTGCGGCTAACGAGGAGGGTCTGTGCGGAGAAGCGGCGCACCATGCCGGTGCCGTCGACCCAAGAGGCCTCAAGAGGCATACGAAGGGTGACCCGATCGCTTTGACGCAGAGTTTCGCTGCGAACGGTGGTCATGAGAGGCAAAGACCGCACATGAAGCGAGTTTAGCAACGTCAGTTCGACCCTGGCCGACTGGCGGTCGCGGTTTTGTCGCATCCACTAATAACGAGCCGCGGATCGGCTGGTACCAAAGAACTGTTATCTCTTTGGCAGATTCGGGCCGGCGGCCAGGCCAGCGGCACGAAATTTCGGTCACACTAAGAGCATCGGAATCCAGGCGAATCACAACGGAACTCAGCCAACGTGAAGAACGTTATTTCCATGGAAGAACATCTGAACAAGAGCGGATCGCGCTCGCTGCCGGTGCGAGACCGGCGATATGCCATTCGCCATCCATTTGCGGCGGATGCGATGTTTTTGGATTTGGAGACAGGCGCGAATGCTGAAGGCGTGACGTCGGATCTCTCGATGGGTGGCTGCTTTGTTTGCACAAGCAAGCCGCTGGTGACGGGATGCCGGCTCCGTTTGACGCTGCGCCGCAAAGAACAGATCGTGCAGGCCCTGGCAGTGGTGCGGATTGTGAAGCCGCGAGTGGGGATGGGGCTGGAGTTCCTGGACGTTGAGGGACGGCATCAATCCACACTGGAACGATGGCTGGAGCAATTGCGGCGCGACCGCTGAGCCGGTCGAACGTTCGAGCTTTCCACCAAGAACTTAGGAAATCACCGAATCGCAAAGCTGCGAGACCGCCCGACGTGCCTCGAGGATCGAGTAGCGGTGGTCCATGGCGCCGGCAAGATCGGTGTTGGCGAAGGCGATGCGGCCGAACGGAGCGGAGCGCAGAACTTCGCGCGGCGCGGGCTTCCCGCCGGCACCGAAGAAGAAACCTGGCTGCGGACTGAGATAGGCGTGGCCCCAGCGATTGAGGATGATGCCAGCAATGTCGCGCCTGGCGTCGAATCCCACTGCGGAAAACATTTCGGTGAGCTGTTCGCGGATGCGGCGTTCGTACTCGCGGAAAGAAGTAATGATCAGCTCAGCACGGCCGCGGTGGCCTTGCTCTTCGGTAGAAACGCCGGGATACGAAAAGAGGATTTTCAGCGTGAGCACGATCGGTTGATCGGGGCTGATGGTCGGCGGGATATCGCCGACCAGCGCCTTCCGGCAAACTTCGAAGTAGCTGCCGATGCCTCCGCCGAACCAGCGGCAACCGGTGACGCCAAGCCTGGCCAGAAATCGCCAGTTGCGCAGCGCGATGTTAGCCATGACACATGGCGAGCGAAAGAATTGCGCATAGGCGCTTTTATGGACCGGCGAAAGGTCGCGGATTACGCGTTTCGCGGTCCAGCTGCCGCCAGCCATTATGGCCGAGCGGGCCCGCAGTCGAGAGAGCTGGCCGTTTTGGGAGTACACAATCTGAAGAAAGTCGGAGCGCTGGGGATCACCTTCATGTAAAACGCTGAGCGCGGTGGCGTTAAGGCGCAGACGAGCGCGGGACGAGGGGCTGTCGAGCGCGGCGAAATTTACGGTGTTACGAGTTACGCCCGCAACCGTGGGTTCACCGGCAATCGATGAAGGGATGAGCGCCTTAGTGAGCAAGCGGGCGATGGTGGTATTGCCGCCGGGAAACATCTGAACAGCTTCGCCCTCTTTTTCGTAAGGATGGAGCAAGTCGGCGGCGTATTCAGAATATGCGGAAAGCGCGTCGGCACCGAGGCCGGAACCTCCGCCGAGATCGGGCGAGAGATACGTGCGGATGAATTCGCGCCGGAGGCCAAACCGTTGGATGTAGTGGTCCTCGAGAGATATTGCATCGAGCGCGCGCGAGACCTCGTCGCCTTCGTATTGGGGCGGAACGAATTGCGAATGATGGTGCGCGTCGCCGGAATACCAGCGTAGAAGCTCGGCGCGGTCCGCAGCGGTGACCGGAGCGCTGGAAAACTTTTTGCCCACGGGATCGACCAGCCACTGCCCGACGGCTTTGTTGAAGGATTTGCTAAACCAAAAGCCGTACTGCCCTGAGGACATACCTTCGGCGTCGTACGGCGTGCGGCCGATGGACATGGCCGGGCCTGCGCCACTCCATTTCTGGTATTGCAGGCGGGGCTGATCTAGGCCGATAGAGTGGTAGAAGTCGGCGAGGAAGCTATGCGGATACTGGACAAAGTAGATGGCCGAGCCTTGATGCGCGGTGAGGCGCTGGCCGCCCACTTCGAATTCGTTTTGTTTGGCCTCGCCGCCGAAGATGGGATGGTTTTCGAGGATCAGAACGCGCTGACTTGGGCCGGCTTGCCGGAGAAAAAAGAGGGCTGCGGCGAGGCCGCTGATGCCGCCACCGACGATCACGCAATCGTAGGTCTCGCCTGTGTCGTGGACGGATTCTTCGTTTGGCGGACTTTGCAGCTCGCGCAGCCGGTGGCCGGAGCTGAGAACTTCCCAGGTGTTGCCGTTGCTGGCGGAGTATTCGCCTACACCGCCGTAACCGTTCCAGTCTGCTGCGGCGCCGGATAAGGACTGCCCCACCTGCAAGGAAAGAAATTCTGCGGGGGAAAACGGACTGAGGAGCTGCGCTCCTGAAGCGAGCAGCGTGGAGCCGAGGAAATCGCGGCGGGTGATGGGCTGATCCATCCCCAGCGATGAATCACCCGGTTTGCGCGTATTGCCGCTCATTTGAGATACGTACCGCTATTGCTTGGTGTCTAGCGGGTGGTGGCTCTTTTCGAAGAACTCGTTTTGCAGGCGCAAGCTGTTTTCGTCGGCTTTTACCGCCCGAATGGTTTCGGTAATGGTGGAGATCCAAAGCTTCATGTCGGCTTCGCCGAGTTCCTTGCTGGCTATGGTGCCGTCGCCCGAATAGTGATCGGGAAAGCGCGCGTACCACCAGATGCCGGTATAGATGGTTTCCGGAAGCGGGTCATGTTTTTGGTCGGCGCCGGATTCCTGGCCTGCGCGATCCAGGTGGACCAGGTCGGGTCGCGAGATCATGGTGTTGGAGGTTTCCGATTGGCCCGCGTGCATGTCCAGCGAATCCTTTTTAAGCGGATTGTGCGGCTCCTTGTTCGCGCCCCATTGAACGTACACAACGTAGTCGTGGGGTTTTTCGAGCTGGGATTGCGCGAAAAACGGCAGAAGACTTTCGTTGCCGCCGTGGCCGTTGACGATGATGATTTTCTTGCAGCCGTTGCGGGCCATTTCGTCCGTCGTTTCCTGCAACAGCTTAAGTTCGATGTCGCGGCTATAGGCGACGGTGCCGGGCTCATGTTTGGCTTCGAAGATTTGGCCGAAATAATATTCGGGAAAGACGATGGCGTATTCCTGATCGGCGGCGTGCAGCGAAGCGTAGCGGACGTTGATAAGATCGGTGCCTAGTGGTAGGTGAGGGCCGTGCTTTTCGAGGATGCCAAACGGCAAGAGGCAAGTGCCTTTGGCTTGCTGAATGGCGTGTCGGAAATCATCAGCGGTCAGCTCTTCCCAATGAGTGGAAAGTTTTTGCTGGGCGGAAATCGTGCCGGCCAAGAAGACGGAAATGGCGAGAGAGAGGGCAAAGCGCCGCATGGAAGTTCCTCAAGCGAAGGATCGCGCTGCGCATTGTACAGCGATGCGGATTCTGAGAAAACGATTTAAATCGTTTTTATGAAGGAGAAATTGGCTGAGCGGAGCGCCCCAATATGACGCGGAACAAGCGGGCCAAAGAGTAAACAGTGAGGAGGATCAGAAAAGGATCAATCGGGTGGCGATAGCGCAACGACGTGTGGGAAATGTAGTAAACCACCGGATAGAGTATCGGGAACACCATCAGGGGGACGGTTAACGGGTGTTTGCGGGTGACCAAAACAGAGATTCCGCCGACTGTGCCGAGGATGATAAGAAAATTGAGAACGAGGATAGTTCGCGCGAGAAGCGAGTCGGTGCGCCTGAAATCAGTGAGGGGATGCTCCGTGCCGAACCAAGTCGCCAGTATGCGACGGCCGGTCAATCTGGCGAAGAGAGCTGGCTTGTCTTTGATAAACGAAGTAGCCAACTGCCATTTTTCATCGAGATATGCGCTCTCGCCCAGCTGAGCATAACGACGGGTTTCTTCAAACCGCGTGATGCGCTGGATGCCGCGAACGGCGTGCTCGTCGAAAATGTCGTTGTTGCCGATCCACAGTTCGAATGGGAGGCTGGAACGGATCGGGACGAAGCGATGGAAATAATGATAGTTGCGGACTGTCCAGGGCAGGCAGGATAGAGCGGCCAAGCCAACTGCGATCGCGGCGGATTTCCAGGTTTGCTGGTTTCCTACGCCTCTGCGAAAAATCAGCCAGGCAAACAGAAATGGAAGACCGATGCCCAGACTCGGATTGGTGAGCAATGCCAACACCCAGAGGAGCGCATAGGCAATCCACAAGGCAAGCTTTGCGGATTCCGCAAGGCGCAGTGTGGCCCATACCAGTGTGACGGCCAGCAAAACGGAGAACGAAGTGTCCCAGATCCATTCAAACGGCAACAACACGCCAGCTGGAAACAATACCCAGACCCAGGAGGTTGCAGCCGCCACTGGCACGCCCGCGAGCCGGCGCGCGATCGCATAGAGAGGAAAAGTCGCCCCAGCGGAAAGAAGAGCATTCAGAAGTACGGCCGCGAAGAAACTGGATAGAGTCAGAGCACCAAAAAAACGAAAAATCAACGACAACAAGAAAGGATAGATGGGGGCCAACCAAGCCGTTGGTCCCGTATCCTTACGGAAGAGATTTGCGTAACCGTGCCCCTGACTTAGCGCCAGCGCGATGTTACCGGTCTCCTGGTCGAAGGGAAGCATAGCCAGGGCAGCATGCGGAATTTTGGACTGCTGGTTCCACGCAAATAGCAGCCGCGTGCCGAGTGCGGCGGCTGCGATGAACCAAACGCTTGTGAAAATGAGTAGAGCGCGAGGCGGGCGCTTCATGTTTCACGCAAGAAGGAGCACACCCGTATTGTGGCTCAACTTGCGCCGGGAAAGAATGGCGTTATCTCGCGGCGGGAGCGAGATCGCGTTCGCGGCGGCGCCGTGCCAGGTGGTGCATGGCGATATTGAGAAAAATGTTGCCGCAAGTGGTTTCGATGGCCAGGACCATGGCTTCGGTGTCCTGCGAACCGGCGAGGCCTTCGTCGCTGGTGTGAATTTCCGGCGGAAATACTTTAAAAGTGTAGCCCTGGTCATTGAGCAGGGTGACTGAGTTCCCGATCACCATGTTGGCGAGTTCGCATACCGTTTCGCGCGCGACCTGCTCGTCGGCATCCTCGCCACCGGTAAGAATGGCGGCAACCTTGCGAGCGACTTCCGGAGCGAGGTCGAGGATGATGCGGCCTTCGATGTCGCCTTTGATGACGATTAGCGCGGCAATTCCCTTCCGGCGGTAGGCGCCTTCTTCCATCGCCAGGTCGCCGATTCGGGTGGGGCCCTGCAACGATTCGGCGAAGACAGCGTCGGCCGCGTTGATGAACGGCTGGATCAAATCCATTCTCATGAACGATGCTCCCCGGCCAGAGCGACGGGGGCGCCCGCAGCGGACGGATCGTCGCTCAAGACGTAGCGAAGGATTTCATACAACACTTCGGGCTTCACGGGTTTCTGGACGAAGTGCTTCGCACCCTTTTGCAGAGCGGCCAGAATGTTTTCCTGATAGCCGACCGACGAGACCATGACAATGCGTGCATCAGGATGCTGGCGAACGATGCGCTCGACGGCTTCGATGCCCTCCATCTGCGGCATGGTGATGTCCATCAGGACGATGTCGGGCTTGGTGCGATTGAACTCCGCAATAGCCGTGAGCCCATCGCCGGCTTCACCGGCGACCTCACCGCCGAATAGCTCGACCATCTTGATGATGTTCTTGCGCGCGAAGACGGAGTCGTCCACAACGAGATAGCGGACGGGCTGGCTGTCTTTCCTTAACAGTGGGGCGAACTGTGGCATAACCCTTCTCCTTGTCACGAACTGCAAAAATTCGGTACCGCTAAGCTCTTCTTTGCGTCAAAACCGCCGACCTCAAGGCCGGCCGCTACAAAACTACGTCGGCACTTTCTCGTGATCGGGCCGATCGTGTTTCTCCACACGGTCCGCCTTCTCCCGCTCTGCACGTTCAAGGCGTTCGGAAGCGCGATCGCCGCCGAAGTGCGCGACAAGCTGCGGGCCAATCGCTTCGAGCGGAACAACCCGCCCGGCGTAGCCTTTCAGGATGGCGGCGCGTGGCATGCCCGGAACGACGCAAGTGTCTTCGCTTTGCGCGATGGTGAAGCCGCCCGCGCCTTTGATTGCGCCGAGGCCTTCCGCGCCGTCTTCGCCCATCCCGGTCATCAGCACGCCCACAGCCGTGGGACCGAATTCCTGTGCGACGGAGTGAAACAGCACATCCACCGAAGGCCGATGGCCATTGACCGGCGCGGCATCATTGAGCACCGCGACGTCGCCGCGCGGCATGCGCCTCACCGTCATGTGCCGGTTACCAGGGCAGACCAGGACGCGGCCGGCGAGCAATAAGTCACCAGAGCGCGCTTCCTGCACATCAAGGGCGCAACATTCATCGAGCCGCCGTGCGAACATCTCCGTGAACCCCTCCGGCATGTGTTGCACGAGCAGAATGCTGGCCGAGAATTCGGCAGGTATGCGCGAAAGCACATACTGCAGCGCATTCGGTCCGCCGGTGGAGACGCCGATCGCAATGATGCGATTCGGCGGAACTGCAGCGCGAGCATTCTTCTTTACAGGCTTCGGCGTTTCGTCAAGGATGGTTTGCCGAATCGTTTTGCCGACTGTGCGCTTGGCGACCTTGATCTTTTCGATCAGCTGATCGGCAATGGCTCCGAGGTGGCCAGCGGAGGCTTCCGTGGGCTTCGCGACAAAATCAATCGCACCTAAGGCCAAGGCTTTGAAAGTGGAATACGCGCCCTCTTTCGAATGCGTACTGACCAGGATCACCGGGAGTGGCGCGCGGCGCATGATCAGGCGCAGTGTTTCCATGCCGTCCATGCGTGGCATCTCAAGGTCGAGCGTCACCACGTCTGGGTGAAGCTCTTCGATTTTTTTCAGCGCGAATGCGCCGTCCATGGCCGTACCCACAACCTCGATTTGCGGATCGCGCGCCAAAATGCTGGGGATGAGCTTCCGCATCAACGCGGAATCGTCAACCACCAGGACTCTTACTCGGTCCTTCATGCAATGGCCCCCAGTGGAATTGCACGGGAGAGGCGCGAAAGCACAGCTGGGACATTCAAAATCAAGACGACCGTGCCATCACCAAGGATGGACGCGCCGCTTACCAGGTCGCTGGCGACAATGTCCGCAGGCAGCGCCTTGATGACGAGTTCTTCTTCGCCAACCAGCTGATCGACGAGGAGACCGAAGCGCTTTTCCGCGGCGCCAATGACAATCACAAAATTCTTTTTTGCTGCCTTGGTGGAGTCCACTGCGTGGATTCCTTGCATGCGATTGAGCCGAACCAGCGTCAACACCTGATCGCGAAGCCGCAAGACCTCGCGCTGATCGACGCGGTGAATCTCCTCGCCAGAGACGCGGGTAATTTCGACAACAGAGGAGATGGGAACGGCGAAAAGGCGCCCACCGACGCGAAAGAGCAATGTCTGAATACTGGCCAAGGTGAGGGGAGCGCGCAGCTGAATCGTCGTTCCCTTCCCGGGATTGCTGATGACGTGGACCGTGCCTTTCAGGCGGTCCAGTACGGTGCGGACCACGTCCATGCCCACGCCTCGCCCAGAAACTTCCGTGACTTGGGACGCCGTGCTGAAGCCCGGCTCGAAGATCATGTTCGTCAACTCAGAATCCGGAAGACGCGGTGCATCTTCTGCTCGGACGAGGCCCTGCTGCACGGCCTGCTTGCGGATGCGATCGAGGTCTACGCCGCGGCCATCGTCGCGCACTTCGATGACCACCTGCGTTCCCTGGTGGTACGCGTTGAGATAAATCGTTCCGCGAGCGCCTTTCCCGGCGGCGATGCGTTCGTCGCTGGACTCAATGCCGTGATCGACTGCATTGCGCACGATGTGAGTGAGGGGCTCGGCCAGAGCGTCGAGAATGCTCTTGTCCAGGTCCGTATTTTGCCCAGCAATTTCCAGCGCGACATCTTTTCCGCAGTGTTTCGCGACATCGCGAACGACCCGGGGAAAGCGGCGGAACAGCTGTTCGACCGGCACCATGCGAATCTTCAATACCGATTTGTGCAGTTCATCCAGGACACGCGCCTGGAATGAAAGCGCTTCGGCGAGCTTGGCTCGGACGGGGTCCTTCGAATGAACTCGGTCAAACTCGGTCAGTGCTCGGTTCAACATGGATTTGCCGATGATGAGCTCACCGACAAGATTCATGACGGAATCGATGCGCGCGGCGTCCACGCGTAGTGTGCTTTCCGCGACGGCCGCCACAGCCGAACCCAGCACCCCAGGCTTCGCGGCAGTCGCGCCCTCGGCAACCGCAGAGTTAACCTTGGCCGCGTGCGCGTCCAAGAGGTCAGCGAGAAGCTCGTGTTCCGCAGTCTTGGCGTGAGAAGCCTGCTCGACAACGACCTGAGAAACGATCGACGGGATGCGGCACTTTTGCGCAAGCTGTTCTTGCGAGTAAGAAGTAGCGAGCGCTGCTTCAACAACCTCGACGGTCGCCGCGGCGGAATTGTCCTCCGGCCGCAGGGCAATGACCGTGCCACAGCCGTGCAAAACGTTGCGGATCAGCTGAAAGGCCGCGGCACGCATGCCGCTGGATTGATCAATGTGCAGCGCGACGTTATAGACGTTCTCTCCGCGATGGATGGCTTCGGAGATCATTAACTGCTCGTATTCGCTCCAGTCGAAGCGGACTGGGAGCGCGGTCAGGGAGCCAGTG
The DNA here is from genome assembly GCA_035703315.1 of Candidatus Acidiferrum sp. GTDB lineage: Bacteria > Acidobacteriota > Terriglobia > Acidiferrales > UBA7541 > Acidiferrum. The sequence goes on from DASSYL010000238.1 coordinate 9,902, forward strand.
ACGGCAGCGGAAGACACTGGAGCATCGCGCAGCTGATGAATCAGGGCACGCAGTCCATCCACATTCGGCGGCTCAGCGTCTCGCTGATAGGCCGAGAGCATGGCTTCGAAGGAATCGGCTGCGATCAAGACCACTTCAGCGAACTTCGGGCCGTGCAACTCCCCCATTTGCGGAACCAGGATGTCCTCTAGCTCGTGGGCCACTTCGCTAAGTTTGCCGAAGCCACAAGCGGCCGAATCGCCTTTGAGCGTATGTACGACGCGGCGCACGCTTCGAATGACCGCTTCGTCCGAAGGGCGAGCTTCTAGCTCCAAACCAGACTCATTGAGAGACTGGAGGAGTTCGTTGGCGCTCTCAAAGAAGAGCGCGCGAAGCTCGCCGCCACGATCCTCGGGAATGAAGCTCAACCAGTCACCTCGAGACGCTGGTAGGCGGTGCCGTTGTTTTCGTGCACCATGCGAAATTTTTGCGTGAGACCGAACAGACTTTCCGCGTGGCCAACGAACAGGTACCCGCCGGGATTCAAGCAGTTGTAGAACTTGTCGATGAGACGTTTCTGTTCTGCTTCGTCGAAATAGATCATGACATTGCGGCAGAGGATGATGTCGTTGCGACGTGGCAAGAATTCGGTTTTAAGGTTGTGGAAGTCAAACTGGACCAACTCTTTGAGTTGCTGCTTCACGGCATACTTATCGCCCTTCTTTTCGAAGTAGCGCAGGCGGCACGTGTAGTCCACCGGCTCCATCTGCTGTTCGCTGTAGAGGCCTTCCTGCCCGGCACGCAAGCTGGCATAGCTGATGTCGGACGCCAGAACCTCAAGCTTCCATGGCGGCGGGATCAGCGGCTTGGGTGACGGCATGTCAAACGGAAGCGGATTGCGCAAATAGTAGTAAGCGAGCGCGTCGCAAATCAGGATGGCCACGGAGTAAGGCTCTTGACCAGAGGAGCAGCCGGCGCTCCATACACGCAATGTCCAATCACGGCGCTCCTGTTTTTTGCGGAGCAATTCTTCCAGGACACTTTTTTGCAGCAAGTCGAGCTGTGGGCGATTTCTAAAAAAGCTGGTTTCGTTGACGGTGAGATTTTCCAAGAGTAGGGCGAGCTCGGCGCGCCCCTCGCGGCTGGTAAGCAGACGATAGTAGCTATAGAAAGAATCGAGCTGGCAAGCCTTCAGGCGCCTCTGCAATCGGTCTTTCAGGAAATGCGAGCGGCGTTCATCGAAGAACATGCCGCATTCCTGGTAGACCAGTGTCTGCAGGAGCTTGAGCTCTGCTTCAGTCAGTTGAATCTGCGCAGTGAGCGTTCCCATTCGAATGCGCGTAACGGTGCCGGTTCTGAGAGCGGTTATCTAAGAACGGCAACAGGTTCCGCGGCCTCCTCGAGCTTCTTGAATTCGGGGCGATGCAGCAACTTGCTGATGTCCAGCAGAATGATGAGCCGGCCTTTTAGCTTGCCGACTCCTGTGACATAGCTGGATTCTCCGTCGGCAAAGACCGAGCCGGGTGATTCGATCTCGGAAGGCGGAATTTTGAGCACTTCGGAAGCGGAATTTACGATCAGGCCCACCAGCTTGTTTTCCAGTTCCACAACAAGAATGCGGTTCTTTTTGTCGGCGACAATTTCGACTTGGCCGAAGCGTTTGCGCAGGTCAATGACTGGAATGATCTTCCCGCGCAGATTGATCACGCCCTCGATGGTCTCTTGCGCATTAGGGACAGCGGTGATTTCCGGCACGCGGACGATCTCGCGTACGGAACCGATACGCACTCCGAACGTTTCGTCCCCGATGCGAAATCCAACTACCTGAAGTTCCTTTTCCATCAAGAAGTCTCCAGAGCCTCAGGACCGAACGAGTTCTGCGTATTCCATATCGCGAGAGTTGTCGTGCTCCGCGCTACGGCGACCCGATGAAAAGTCACGCCGCGCTTTGACCTGAACCGCGCGATCCAGTACGAAGCGATCCATGCTGTCCAACAGGTTGCGCGAAAGCTTCAGCATTTGTTCCGCCGCCGCGGACAGTTCCGTGGAGCTGGATGCGGATTGCTGTACCAGCTCGCGCATTTTGTCCATGGCGCGGACAACGGCTTGCGCGCCGGACGCTTGTTCTTCCACCGCTGAATTGATTTCCTGAGTAATTTCGGTGAGCCGGCCCGTAGCCTTGGCAATTTGCGCCGAACCGACCGATTGTTCGTTGGTAGCCGCGCCGATCTCTTGCGAGAACTTATAGACCTCGGTGACCACGTTGGAGATCTTGTGCAGCGCCGTGCCCAGATCGTTTCCTAGACTCAAGCCTTCTTCCACAATGCGCGTGCTGCGATCCATGTTCTCGACAGCCTGCTTGGCTTCACGCTGAATGCTTTGGATGAGGTCGGCGATTTCTTTGGTGGACTGGGTGGACTTTTCCGCCAGCTTACGCACTTCGTCGGCGACCACGGCGAAGCCAAGACCGTGCTCACCGGCACGCGCTGCTTCGATCGCGGCATTCAGTGCCAGGAGGTTGGTCTGTTCCGCCAAGTCGTCGATGACTTCGATGATGCGGCCGATGTCGTCGGCGCGGTGTCCGAGAACGTTGATGATTTCGGCAGACGATTGAATGGCCTTATTGGTCCGGTTCAGGCCGTCCGTGGTCTTCTCCATGGTCTGAATGCCCACCACCACTTCTTCGCGTGAACGATTGGCAATGTCGAGCAGCACCTTCGCGGTATCCGCCACGCGCTGGATCGAAGTGACCATCTGATCGATCGACGCCGAAGTTTCCGCGACGCTAGAGGCCTGCACTTGCGTGTTCTTCACCACGTTCTGCACGTTGATGCTCATTTCGTGCATGGTGCTTGTGACTTCTTCAATCGCCGAAGAAGCCTGCACACTGACCTTCGCCGATTCGTCGGCGGCTCCGGCTACCTGGTTCGATCCGGCCGACACTTGCCCCGCCGAGTCACGTGTGGTGCGCACAATTTCCTGCAATCCATGCGACATACGCAAAAACGCATTGCCGAGGGTGTCTCGCTTCGAGCGCGGTACCACTTCCACAGTCAGGTCACCTTCCGCGACAGCCATTGAAACGCCGGCCATTTCCTTCAGATAAGCCACGAGGTTGTTGAATGTCGTCGCCAACGCGCCGATTTCATCGTTGCGGTGAATATCAATGTTCTGATCGAGATCGCCCGAATCGCCGATTTCGCGCGCGACCGTGATCAGATGGGTTAAAGGCTGGGTAATCGACTTGGCCGTGTAGTAGGCGACGAAAATCCCCAGAATGATCGCCAGTAAAGTTCCAACGGTGGTGGCTCCCGCGCTCCATGCGCTGGCTTTTGCAGCGGTCTTGGCGGTTTCTTCGAAGGTCTTGGCAATTTCGGCGGTCGTCTGATCCAGCACGGCCGAGGACTTGGTAAGCCACGAAGCAGGATCCTTCTGCAAGTAAAAGATCTGCAGGTCCGACACGGTTGCATCACCCGAATCCACTTGGTGGCGCTTCGCGAGAAGTGGCTTGGCAAAATTGTCCGACCAACTGGCTTCCGTACTCTCCACCTGGATGAGCGCTGTACGCAATAAATCGGAATTGGATTGAGCT
>DASSYL010000303.1:0-2055 GCA_035703315.1 Candidatus Acidiferrum sp.
AGGAAGCCGGCTAGTACATTCGAGAAGCCGAATTGATATGTAATATTAAATCATTCGGCTCAATTGATATAATATAGCATATCCGACACGAACTAGCCTCAGCGCAAGGACTTACAGTGTTCCAATCAGTTCCATGGCTGCCGTGCCCACTCACTCTGGCAGAGACATGGCTCGAAGCGCCCGCAGGCATAGAAGCCCGCGAACTTGTGGTTCGAACCATCAACGCTGTCGTGTATCCCAACCTGCCCGAGTGGCTTGTCGCTGACGGTGCCGTGCGTATCGTGGCTGTATTGACGGCGGACTCGGTGGCGTCGGTTCTCGGCGGTGCGAATGGCGGAACCAGCTATTGGTTCGGATCACGCCGATCCCAATCGTCTTTTGCTGACGATCAAGGTACTTCATTCTTGCGTTCTCCGCGTGTTGTTCGTCTTAAGGCCGCGGCTCGATGAATACCACCGGCACTTCCACCTGCCGCTGCGGCAGCCAGATGAAAAAGCCCTATCGCTCCCGCGTGTTACGCGAACTCCGCACCGACCCACCTCAATTCCGGAGAAAGCGGCGGCAGTCTGCAAACACTCCAGACCCCACCCACTGCTCTGCCTCAGCCGGATTTGGTTTTAGCTGGCAGATCGTCAAAATCAACGACGAAACGATCCAGGATCACAGCGGCGCCGATCCCGACGTCAAGACACGCGCTCTATTTATACCGGGCCGCAAGACCGGAATCGTCGTCTTCGCCAGCGGTCCTGACGTCGACAACCAAATCATCCAAAAAATTGCTTCCGTGCTGTACCCCAACCCCACCTATCAGAATACTCTTCGCTAGAGCCAATAGACCGTAGAACAATCCGCGTCTTCACTCCGTTTCCGTAGGCAGGCCCGCTTCCGTCCACCCGCGCCATCCGCCGTCCATCGACTCCACATTCGTGTAGCCCATTTTCTGCAAATTGTCCGCCACCAACGCCGACCGGAAGCCCCCGCCGCAATACAAAATCATTCTGGCCCCCGTATCCGGCACGCTCTTTTCTATGTCGCGCTCGATGACCCCCCGTCCCATGTGTACTGCCCCTGGTAAGTGCCCTTTCACCCACTCGTGGTCCTCGCGCACATCCACCAGTAAAAATTTTTCGCCGCTTTCCATTCGGCGTTTTACGTCCGCAACATTCGTTTCTTTAACGCGCGTCTTCGCGTCGTTCACCAGCTTCAAAAACTGCGGCGCGTGCTGCATGGCCTTCCCCCTTGGCGATAACAACTTGAAACAACACCAAAGGCTAGCACACGCCTCACGCCGCGTAGCAATCCTGCACAAACTGTAGATTCTTGATCGGTGCTTACGACTTCGGCGCAGCCGCGGCTGCATCCTTCTCCGCGCTGCCATGGCCCTTCGCGAACGACCTCACGTAGTGCACCATGTTCCACGCCTTCTCCGGCGGCAGGCGATCTCCTTCGCCAAGCATCTTTCCCTTGCCCTTCACGATCAGGTCGTACATATCGCCATCCGATATTCCAGCCAGCACTCCCGGCTCGCGCCAGTCCTTCAGCGTCAAACTCATCGAAGCCGCCACATCGCCTTTGCCGTCTCCCGCCAAACCGTGGCACATGGCGCAGTCATATCCATAAATCTTTTTCACCGCTGCAATTCCTTCCGGCGTAGCCTTCACCGGATTCTTGCGTTCGGCTCCGCCGGCCGGTTTCGCGGCTTCGGCAGTCGCCGCCACGGCCGTCGGCGCAGCCGGTGCGGGCGTTGCAGTCGCCTCTTTGCCTTTCTCTTGTTGTGGTGCGGTGGAAATGCTGAATCCGGTGAGCAGTATCACTCCCAAACAGACCAATCCGTGGCGCATAACTCCTCCTCGCTGCGGATCAACCGACTCCCTAATTGTCTAGCCCGATGAATCAACCGAAAACCAGCCTACCCGGCCGGCTTATTTACGCGGATTGTACACCCTTGCTTCGCGCGCGCGCCAAATCATTTTTCGCACTCAGTCCATGTCCCGCCAGTTCGGCCCCGTGCAAACTTCCACCACCAGCGGCACTTCCAGCCTGTACACCCCTTCC
>DASSYL010000319.1:0-2578 GCA_035703315.1 Candidatus Acidiferrum sp.
CGAGGGTGGTTTTGCCGCAGCCAGGCGGACCCCAGAAGAGCATGGAACCGAGGTTGTCGGACTCGATCTGGACGCGGAGCGGTTTGCCGGGGCCAAGAAGCTTTTCTTGGCCGATGAATTCGTCTAGCGTGCGCGGGCGCATGCGCTCGGCGAGCGGCTGCAGCGCGGACGCGGTGGCGGTTTCAGGCTGGATGGGAAAGAGACTCATTGCCAACGGTTTAGTCTATCCCGAATCGCACACAGCATCGTAGTGGCGCCGCGCGATGGAGCAGTGAGGCTTGTCATGCCTAATTTCGAGGATTGCGAAAATATTTTGGGTCTTTCCGGTAGCTGTAAGGCTCGTCGGGAGTAACGGAGGGTTGCCGGGAGGTGGGAGCCGTGAGCTGGAGCGAATTGCGCCAGCGAAGCGCCGGAAGGCACGTCGTAACGAGTGTCCGGAGGAGTCGGGAAGGCGGCTGCGGTGAAACGGGCGACGGAGCGTGAACGCTGGGCGGTGGCGGTTCGGCAGGGGAGCCGGGACGAGACGGGCTAGCGGAAGGAACAGTTTTGACAGCAGGAGGGAAGCGGGCACTGCCTGGACGAGTGCGCCGACCTTAGCGCTTCGATGCGCCCATCGAGCCACAGCTCGGAGATGGAATTCTTCGTGGCGTCGCCGAGCCATTCGAGTGGCTGTTGGCGTTCCTGGCCAGCGCAGAGAAGCAAACGGCCATCCCAGCGGACATAGGCCTCGCGGCGGATATCGCGGCAGCGGACTTCTGTGGGAACGGCGGCACCGCGGGGCTGAAGCGGAACCAAATAGTTGAACTTTACAGTGTCGGCGATTTGCAGCCAGTCTTTGCGGAAGGCGCGCAGGTCGGCGTTGGATTCGTTGGGAAGATTGACGTGGCGTACTTCAAAAATGGGTCTACGGCTCGGCCGGCGTGCCGCGAAATTCTCGGCGGCGGCGCGGACCTGCGCATAGTTGCCGCCCTTGCGCTGACGTTCAAAAGACTCGGGGTCGAGGCCGTCAATGGACAAAACAATCTGGTTGATATTCCAATCACATATCTGTTCGGGAGTGAAACGGCGGAACAACGTGCCGTTGGTGTAGAGAATGGATTTCATTTGCGTGGCTTCGAGCGCCTTCATCATTTGCGGAAAGGCGGTGTGGAGAACAGGTTCGCCAAGGCCGCCAATTTTGAGGACGGAGCAGCCACCTAGCTCCAGTTGCGGGACTAAGGAAGCGAAGAAATTGACGTCCATGCAACCTTCGGGGCGCCGCATCAGCGAGCGTGGACAATAGGGGCAAGCGAAGTTGCAGTGATTGGTGAATTCGACGGTAACGCGCACGGGGAATTTGCGAAGCTCGAAGAGGTAGGGCTTTTTGAAATAGAGCCAGTCGATGCCTTCGCGGAAGGAGTCAATGTCGCGAAGTTCGGAAAGATAGTGGGGGATGGAATGGACAACCTGGCGGAGACGGCGTCGCCTCCAGCCAGGGCGACGAGCGGGATGGATTTGTAGCAATCCCAAGGGTGAGAGGCCTCGTGGGAGCGGATGGTAGGCTGATGCCGGTTGTAGTAGCAACCAAAAAGTATCGTAACTACAGAAGAATTAAGCGTACTAGGAGTTGTGAAGCGGCTAGGCGGCGATTAACAGGCGTAGAGATCGCGGCGACGCTCGGAAGTAAATAGAGCAAAAAATGGCGCGGGACAAAAGAGCAGCGAACCCGCTTGCAGCAGGCTGGTCCCGGCGAGAGTTCAGGTAAGTGGCCGCTGGCTGAAAAGCAAACTCAGTTTCTGATGGGGCCGCCGCCGGTGCCGGTGCTAGTGGCGGCGTTGGCGGTGACGGTGGATCCGCCGGAGACGGAAGCGGAAGCCGACAAGACGGCCGAGCTGCCGTCGGCATTCAGTATGTCGTACATGAACTCGTCATCCTTATTAATGGGGACGATGGCTTGCCCGTTGGCTGGTAGCGGAAGGTCCTTGGTGGAATTGTCTTTTGCGCTGAGACGAAGGAGATAGTCCTTGTTGTCTTTGTTATCGAAAATGATGGTGCCGTCCGGAGTGACCTCGACTTCGCCTTTAGGATGAGGCCGCTGATTGATGACGGTGATGGTTTCGGACTTATTGGGCATTTTGGTACTCCTCTCAAAATTATTGGGGACCGAAGCTATCGAGTTCCGTGGGCCGAGGGCCTGATTACCGGGGACGTGGAATGCTATTTCCGCAAAATTTCGCCGAGGCTCGGATCCGCGAGCAACGGAAGAAGCGTTGGCCGTTGCTGCAGATCGGGAAGAGTGTACCCGTTTTCAAGGCTTTGGTGGATTAATTGAAGGGCACGGCTCCGGTCACCGAGGTCAAGGTAAGTTTCGGCAACATCGGCAAGTATCCAAGGATCTTTCGGTGCGAGGGCCAGGGCGAATTTTGCGCGGGCGAGAGCTTTATCGCGGAGCTTGTCGTCGGCGTAAAGCATGGAGAGCATGGATTGCGCCTGGGCATCGTTGGGATTGACCGCAGCATATTGTTCCACGAGCGAAAGGGTTTTAGAGCGGGCGGCGCGCATCTGTTTATCGTCCTTAAGCCCGGCATAAGCGAACTGA
>DASSYL010000413.1:0-4743 GCA_035703315.1 Candidatus Acidiferrum sp.
CACTCCATCCAGAAACGCTCCGGCGTTCGGCGAGTTGCGCATCTTCGGCAACACGTTCGCCGTCAGCGCCACATACGTGAATGCAGGCACGAACATTCCGAGCGTCGCCACTCCGGCTCCGCGCCATCCGGCCAGCACGTACCCCAGGAACGTCGCCACCGTAAAAAATGGACCCGGCGTCGCTTGGCTCACCGCAATCGCGTCCAGCAATTGCGTTTCGCTCAGCCAGTGCAGCCGCGTCACTAGATCCTCTCTGAGCGCCGCCAGCAGCACATACCCGCTGCCAAACAGCAGCGCACCAATCTTCAGAAAGTAAAGAAACACAGCCGACGTCGTCACCGCGAGGAATGAACTCACTCCGCCAATCGCGGCAATGCCGTTCTTCGCGCCATCATGGGCATGAGAAATATCCGCAAAACTAGCAGCACTGCCAGCAGCCGCTCCAGAGCGCTTCTCGCCGAACCGCGTCGTCACCATCCACGCCACGCCTGTCCCGATCAGCAGCGCCAGCGTTGGCACTTTGGCGGCAGCCAGACTCAGCACAACCAGGGCCAGAAAGATCAGTTCACGCGATTTCAGCGCCGCCTTTGCCAGCGACCACACTGCCTGCACCAGGAGCACTACCACGACTGGCTTCACGCCCCACAGAACGCCGGCCAGCTCCGGCAACGCGCCATACCGCACATAGGCCCACGCCAGCCCCAGCGTCATGAATGCTGCCGGCAAAATGAAACACGCTCCCGCCGTCAGCAATCCCGCGAAGCCGCCGCGCAGTTCGCCGAGGTAAATCACCATTTCCGTGGATGTCGGGCCCGGCAGCAGATTTACCGCGCCGAGCCGATCCAAAAAATCCTCGCGCGACAGCCACTTGCGCCGCCGCACAAACTCTTCTTCCATTAAGCCAATGTGCGCCGCCGCTCCGCCGAACGCCACAAAGCCCAGCCGCAAAAACGCCAGCGCAATTTCGCCCAGGCTTCCATTCTTCACCGGACCGTTTTCTGTTGTATTCACCGCATCCACCAAGTCTTCCGCTCCTCTGGCGCGCTGGGTCTAAAGCCCGTAAAATGTGCACGCACATGAATCTCTGCGCCCTGTTCGCCGTTGCCCAAAATCCGGTTAGCAATTACTGGCACAAACTGACCGACAAGACTTTCTCGGGCATTTACCACGCCAACGCGTTCGACCTGATGATGATGATCCCGTACTTCATCGTGCTCATCATCCTCGCAGTTTACGGCCTGCACCGTTACTGGCTGGTGTACGACTACTACAAATACCGCAAGAACGTTCCCGGCCCGCCACCGCCGGTCGCCGAATGGCCTCGCGTCACCGTCCAGCTCCCGATTTTCAACGAACGCTACGTCATCGAACGGCTGGTCGAAGCCGTTTCCAAATTCGATTACCCGCCGGAATTGCTGGACGTGCAGGTGCTCGACGATTCTACCGACGAAACGCAGCAAGTGGCGCGCGCTTGTGTCGAACGCCACGCCGCGCAAGGCATACCCATCAGCTACATTCATCGCACCAACCGGGAAGGCTTCAAGGCGGGCGCGTTGGAACATGGATTGAAAACCGCGCGTGGCGAATTCATCGCCATATTCGACGCGGATTTTATTCCGGAAAGTGATTTTCTGCGCCGCACAATTCCTTATTTTCAGAATTCCGAAATCGGCATGGTGCAGACACGCTGGACTTATCTCAATCGTGATTACTCGCTGCTCACGCAAGTGGAAACGATTCTGCTGGACGGCCATTTCGTGGTGGAACACGGTGCGCGTTCCCGGCGCGGCACATTTTTCAATTTCAACGGAACCGCCGGCGTTTGGCGTCGCGCCGCGATTGACGCCGCCGGCGGCTGGGAACACGACACACTCACTGAAGACACCGATCTTTCCTATCGTGCGCAGCTGAAGGGCTGGAAATTTCTGTATCTGCCCGACATCGAGTGCGCCAGCGAACTCCCGGTGGACATGAACGGCTTCAAGGCGCAGCAGGCGCGCTGGGCCAAAGGCCTGATGCAGACAGCCAAAAAAATCCTGCCACAGGTGTTCAAGTCCAGAGCGCCGTGGCACGTCAAAGCCGAAGCGTTTTTTCATCTCACCGCGAACATCAGCTACCCGCTGATGGTGCTGTTTTCGGCGATGCTGCTGCCCGCGATGATCGTCCGTTTTTATCAGGGCTGGCTGCAGATGCTGGTGATCGACCTGCCGCTGTTTCTCGCATCTACCTGCTCGATTTCCAGTTTTTATCTGGTGGCGCAAAAGGAACTGCGGCCAAAGAGCTGGTGGACGACTTTTCTGTACATGCCGTTCGTGATGGCTACAGGAATTGGCATTTCCATTCGTAACGCCAAAGCCGTTCTTGAAGCGCTATTCGGTGTAAAGAGCGACTTTGCCCGCACACCGAAATTCAAAATTGAAGGCAAGAAAGATACCTTCGTCGCGAAAAAGTACAAGAACAAAGCCGGCTGGATGCCCTACGCCGAAATTCTTCTTGGTATTTATTTTGCATTTACGATTGTGTATGCCGTCTCCAACCAGAATTACGCCACGATTCCCTTTTTGCTTTTATTTGTGTGGGGCTACCTCTACACCGGCTGCATGTCATTGGGGCAGACGTATTTCGCGCATCTGCGCTTTGGCGTGAACGCTCCAGAAATGCGCCCCGCAGCCACCGGCGCCCCCGGCTTTTAGCGCTAAACGCGTGCGAACTTCGCTGCCAGGAGTGACAACGTGAAGATTGGTCTAGCTTCTTTGTTGGTTGTAGTGCCGCTACTGTTGTTTCCGCCCAAGGAAGAGAAGCCGGTGCCGGTGGAAGAAGAGCCGCTGCACAAGGTGGAATTGAAGAACGAATCGGTGACGGTCATGCGCTTGATTCTGCCGCCCGGCCAATACACCCAATATCACATTCACACCCATGATCGCGTGGCGATCCAGCTTTCCGCGACTTCGACGACGCAGCAGGACTGGAAAAAGCCGGAAGGCTCTGCCAGCCCCGTTAAGCCAGGCGACTTCGCGGCCATGACGCTGCAAGGCGACAGCTACACGCATCGCGTGCACAACGTCGGCAAAGCGCCTTATGAGGTGATCGATATTGAATTCGCGCAGCGCCCGACTGCGGTTTCCCCCGACTTAGCCGGGCCGGTGGCGGCGGAAAATCCGAGCGCCCGCATTTACAACTGGGTGCTGGCACCCGGCGCGAGCACGCCCATGCATAAGCACGTCCGTCCATACGTAGTCGTTTCGGTCACAGCGCTCAATCTGCAGATGAATTCTTCCGACGGCCAGACCGCAGCGCGCGCCGTAGAAGCCGGCGGCTTTCGTTATGTCAACGTACTGCCGGGAGGCACGCTCGCCCATAACCTTGCCAACATCGGCACCACACCCGGCCAAATCATCGAAGTCGAAATGAAATAGACTGCACTCGAAAATTTCCGCGAGACATGGCATCCATGGCCCAGGATTTTGAACCAAGCTTGTGTCCGAGTTGCGGCTGGCGTTCTCCCGCCGGAGCGCCGACTTGCATCCGATCCAATTACCCGCTGACTGGAACCGCTCGAAAGAGTTGTCCCCGGACATGATTCTTACGCCCAACGGACTGGCCACCTACTTCCGGTATAGCGATGGAAGCTATACGCAGTCACTGCCGATCAAGCCTCACTAACCCGCGGAAGGCGCTGCGAGCGGGCCTTGCGGTAACGCTTTCCTATTATTGCGGTGTTTTCCGTCGCCTGATTAAATCCCGCCAGAGTTGCAGGGTTGTGTCCGAATTGCAGGTCAAAATTCAGGTCGGGTTCTGGGCCAGGGGTGGTATTCGTGTCTTCCAACCGATTGATTTCTATCCGTATGCTTTTTGTTTTCTGGAGCGCGTTGTCGCTTCTTGGCGCGGCCGAAACGGTGCGCGCGCAGGGATGCGTGGCGGCGCGTTCGAATCAGGGAATCATGGACGAGCTTTGTGGCGGCGGAACGGCAAGCACGCTGGCGGCGAATCGTGATCCGGCATGGCTGCGGCGGCTTACGGTCAACGTCGGGTTTCGCGAGTTCAATTCGTTCCGGCACTTCGTCGGCACAGACGAACAGACACAGCGCGAACGGCTGCACAACCAGATAGAAAATCACCAGCTGATTTTTGATGTGGGCATCAATTATCAGTTGTCAAGGCGCTGGAGCATCCTAGTGGACGTGCCGGTGCTGCAAGGATCGCGCAATCAGGTTTATTCGCCGGTGGGAGTGTTTCGTATCGGGGGAATTGGCGACATGCAAGCGGGCGTGCAATCCTGGCTGTTCCGGCCGCCGACGGAGAGCAACGGCAACGTGGCGGTAAGCAGCAGCCTGAAAATTCCCACGGGAATTTGCGACGGCACAGGCTCCGCACTTTATAAGGGACAGATTGTGAAAGCGGTGGCGGACCAGTCGCTGCAGCCGGGCGATTGCCGGTGGGGATTCACGCTGGCGACGCAGGCCTACCGGGAAATATGGTTCCGCACGATGCTGTATTTCCAGGGATCGTGGCTGTTCAATCCCGCGGATACCAACGGAGTGCCGACGTTTCGCGGCGGCGCTGGTGAAGGCGTGATGTCGGTGACCGACCAATATCTTTTCCGCGGAGGCTTTTCGCACGGCGTGGCGGGAGTGCGGCATCTCTCGTTCAGTTTCGGCGGGCGCATGGAAGGGATTCCGGTGCGCGACGCCTTTGGCTCGAGTAACGGTTTCCGGCGGCCGGGATACATCATCTCGATCGATC
>DASSYL010000265.1:0-5297 GCA_035703315.1 Candidatus Acidiferrum sp.
ACGTCACACAGTACGGGCGCAGCATTCTCTATCGCAACAACGGCGACGGAACGTTTACCGACGTCACTGAAAAAGCTGGTGTCGCTGCGCCGGGATGGGCTTCCTCCGCGGCCTGGTTCGACTACGACAATGACGGCAAGCTCGATCTTTTCGTCTGCCGCTTCGTCGAATTCGACAAGTCTAAGAACAAATTCTGCGGAAACGAGAAAACCAAAGAGCGCTACTACTGCATCCCGCGCGTTTACACTCCCGCGCGCAGCTGGCTCTTTCATAACAACGGCGACGGCACCTTCACTGACGTGAGCATGGAATCCGGCATAGGCAAAGTCTTGGGCAAAGCCTGGGGCGTCGTCGCGACCGACATCAACAACGACGGCTGGATGGACCTATTCGTCGCTAACGATACGGTTCAGAATTTTCTATTCCTCAACAAAAAGAACGGAAAATTTGAAGACATCGGCCTGCAATCCGGAGTTGCCTTCAGCCAGGATGGCCGCGAGCGCTCCGGCATGGGCGTGGACTCCGCCGATTTTAATCAGGACGGCTGGCAGGACCTCTTCGTCACCAACGTGGATCAGGAGATGTACGCGATTTACAAAAACAACCACGACCTGACGTTTGAAGATCTCGCCGGGCCGATGGGACTTGGCCGCACCACGCGCCTCATGAGCGGCTGGGGCTTGAAGTTTTTCGACTACGACAATGACGGCAATCTCGATCTCTTTATCGCCAACGGCCATCCCGATGACCGCATCGAGCAGCATTCTGCCAACGTCCAGTACAAAGAGCCGTTGCTTCTTTTTCACAACAATGGAAAAACCTTGGTCAACGTCAGCGCCGACGCGGGTCCTGCATTTACGAAAGAATTCGCCGCGCGTGGCCTCGCCATCGGCGACATCATGAATAGTGGCGCGCTTGATGTCCTGATCTCGATGAACGGAGAACCGCCGGTGCTGCTCAAGAACAAGGCCGGAGCGGGCAATCACTGGCTAGGCGTGAAACTGGTAGGGAAGAAAGCAAATCCCGATGCCATCGGAGCGAAAGTCACCTGGACAGCGGGAGCTCTAAAACGCACGCAGCTGAAAATCGGCGGCGGCAGCTATCTCTCTTCCCACGATCCGCGCATAGTCTTGGGACTCGGCGCAAACACTCGCGTCGATCGCCTCGATGTGCAATGGCCGCTGCCCAACGGCAAAGTGGAAACTTTCAAGGATCTTGCTGTCGATCGCTACATCACCATTGTCGAAGGTGAAGGCATCAAAGAGAAGGAGACATAAAGAAAAGAGGCAGAAAGGAAAAATGTAGCGGCGGCTTTATCCCGCCGCCGGTTTGCTTATCGCTCCGTGATGTTCAGCGTGGTCGGCTCGCCTTCCGCGCTGCTCGGCGCGATCCACAACGTAACACGCGCCGGCTCCACGCTGAACTTGTTCTCGGCGCCCCAGAATGCAAACTTCTCCGCGTCAACGTCGAACGTGACTTTGCGTGTCTCGCCCGGAGCCAACGTCACGCTCTGAAATCCTTTCAGCATCCGCACCGGCATGGCGATGCTCGTGCCGTCGAGCCGCACATAAAGTTGCGCCATCGCCTCCCCGGCCCGCGATCCGGCATTGGTGACGTCTGTGCTCACTGTCAGCACCTTCTTGCCTTTCGCTGCCTGCGCCTGGCGCAACGAAGTCACAGAGATATCCTTGGCGCTTAGAGAAGTTGCGCCGTAGCGGAAGCTGGTGTAGGTCAAGCCGTAACCGAACGGATATTGCGGCGTATTCTTTTCGTCGATGTAGCGGGAAACGTACTTTGCTTCGCCCTTCTCCGCAGGGTGATCGGGATCGGCGGCGGGACGTCCCGTGTTCAGCGCGTTGTAATACAGCGGCTCTTGCCCTACTGAGCGCGGCCAGCTGAGCGGAAGGTGCCCTGTGGGTGCGGCGTCGCCGAGCAGCAGATCGGTGAGCGCATGGCCGGCTTCGACACCTGGATACCAAGCCTCGAGCACCGCCGGCACATGCTCAAACGTCCAGGGCAAAGTGAGCGGGCGGCCGCTGAAAATAATCAGCACGACTGGTTTTCCGGTGGCGACAACTTTTTCGAGAAGGTCTTGCTGGCGGCCCGGCAAACCGAACCAGGCGCGCGAAGCGGCTTCACCCGTCATGCCGGGTGCGTCTTCACCGAGCGCAAGGATGGCGACGTCGGCGTTTTGCGCGGCGCTGACTGCGGCGGAAATATCGCTATCCGATGCATTCAGAATGTCGCCGCCCTTCGCGTAGCGAATGCGCGACTCGCCAAGTTTCTGCGTGAGGGCGCGGCGCAGCGTAATCGCGTCTTCGCCGCGGCCAAGTCCTCCCCACGAACCGATCATGTTGCCAGCGTCGTCGGCCAGCGGGCCAATTAGTGCTAGGGAGCCGGCTTTTGCGGAAAGCGGAAGCAATGGGGCGCCGGAGACAGTTTCATTACGCAGGAGAACAATGGATTTTGTGGCTGCCGTCTTCGCGACGGCCAAACTATCCGGGCGCAGGAACGCTGCTGATTCCTTAGTTTCGTCGGTGTAGGGATGATCGAAAAGTCCCATAGCGAATTTCACGCGCAGGATGCGGCGGACGCCATCGTCAATCGCAGTTTGCGAAACTTTGCCGGCTTGCACCAGCTTAAGCATGTTCTGGTGGTAAAGATTGCTTTGCATGTCCATGTCCACGCCGGCGAGAAACGCTTTGCGCGCGGCGGTTGCGCCATCGATGGCGACGCCGTGGGCCATGACTTCGCTGACGGAAGTCCAGTCGCTGACCACAAATCCCTGGAAGCCCCATTCCTTTTTCAAAATCTGTTTAATGGTGAAAGGATTGGCCGAAGCGGGAATTCCATTCAATGAGTTGAACGCGCTCATGAAGGTTCCGGCACCGGCTTCTTCGGCGGCACGGAACGGCGGCAAATAATATTCGCGGAGCGAATGCTCGGAAATCTCCGTGGTGTTGTAATCGCGGCCGCCTTCGGCAGCGCCGTAACCGACATAGTGTTTGGCGCAGGCCACGATGCTGTCCGGCGAATCAAGATGCTCGCCCTGGTAGCCGCGGACGTAAGCGCGAGCCATCGCCGAGCCGAGAAACGGATCTTCGCCCGCGCCTTCGGACATGCGGCCCCAGCGCGCGTCGCGCGCGATGTCCACCATGGGAGAGAAAGTCCAGCGAACGCCGGCGGCAGAAGCCTCTTGTGCGGCTATACGCGACGTTCTCTCGACGATGTCAGGATCCCAAGTCGCCGCCAAGCCGAGATTTAGAGGAAAGGTGGTGCGGAAACCGTGAATGACATCGAGGCCGAAGATCAACGGAATGTGCAGCCGGGAATTCTCGACAGCGATCCGTTGCAATTCATTGGTGGCGCGAGCGCCGGTGACGTTGAACAGGGAGCCGACCTGGCCCTTGCGAATCATGTCTTTGTCGTCGGTGCGGCCGGACGTGGGGCCGGTGGCCGCTCCGGCGGAATACTGAACGAGCTGGCCGATTTTTTCTTCCAGAGTCATTTTCGCGAGGAGCGCGTTGACTTTGCTTTCGATGGCTGGCGTGCTGAGCTGATTCTGAGACGAAGTTCTCGCCGAGGCTTTTGCCGTGGCCGGTGTTTTTGCGGTCTGCGCGCCGGCGAGCGGCAGGACGAACGCGAAGAGCGCCGACAGGAGAACCCAGCGGCAAGAAGGGAGGAATCTTTGCTGAGCGTTAACGTTGCGTGGCGAGGCTGCGCGAAGTTTCATGACTGACTCAAACCGCCTTTACAGGTGATGGAGGTTCCGCGGAGTACCGAGCGCTGCGGCCAGTCCGAGGGCAGGAGCGGCCAGCGGTACCGAACTTAGAAAAAGGGTAAACGAAAAAACGCCATAAGTAAATCGATTTATCTTGGCCAACCAGCGGAATCAGAGCCAGTCGTCCGAGCGACCCGGGAGTATTCCTCCGCTTGCCGGAATGCCGGAGCCTGTGACAGACTACGCAACCATCAGAGCCATGTCACGCGGGAAATCGGACCAAGGCGGAGCAGCGCGGGATGCCGGCGAGCAGAAAGTGAACCTGCGCGAACTGGCCGAGCACCTGGGTTTGTCGGTGGCGACGGTTTCTTTGGTAATGAACCGGTCGCCGGCGGCAAAGTCCATTCCGCATCACACGCAGGCCCGGGTGCGTGCCGCAGCTCGCGAACTGAATTACCGGCCGAACGTGATGGCACGGATGCTGCGGCAGCAGCGCAGCTTTACGGTCGGTGTGATTGTGCCGGAGATCAGCGAAGGATACGCAGCGATGGTGCTTTCCGGCGTGGAAGACCATTTGCTTCAGGAAGGCTATTTCTATTTTGTAGTCAGCCACCGCCACCGCGCGGATTTGATCGAGGAATATCCGCGATTGTTACAGCAGCGGGCAGTCGAAGGGCTGGTGCTGGTGGATACACCGTGCCCGACGGGCGTCCCGGTGCCGATCGTAGCCGTTTCCGGGCACAAGCATGTGCCTGGCGTGACGAATATTTCGCTAAATCACAGCCGGGCGGCGCGCCTGGCGCTCGACCACCTAAGCGGGCTGGGCCACCGGAAGATAGCATTCATCAAGGGACAGGCGTTCAGTTCGGATACCGAGGTGCGTTGGAAGGCCGTGCGAGCGGCGGCGCTCGAACTTAACCTGAGTGTGGACGAAAAGCTTACCGTGCAGCTGGAGAGCGAATCGCCTACGCCGCAACCGGGCTACGACATGACGTGCAAGCTGTTGAAAGCCGGCCAACCGTTCAGCGCGCTCTTCGCATTCAACGATATTTCCGCGTTGGGAGCGATTCGGGCGTTGCGCGAAGCCGGGCGCAGAATTCCGGAGGATGTTTCGGTGATCGGGTTCGACGATATCCAGAGCGCGGCGTATCAGAATCCGGGTCTGACGACGATTCGACAGCCGTTGCGCGAGATGGGAATGACCGCGGCGGAAACGCTGGTGAAGCGAATTAACGCGCCGAAAAACGCGGAGTATCCAAAAAACATCGTCGCGGAGCCGGAACTGATTGTGCGAGGCAGCACAGCGGCGGTGTGAACGCGGAGTTGAGGAGCGTTTTGACGGTTCAATGACTCGTACGCTGTTGATCGACACCGATGGCGGCTCCGACGATGTGGTAGCACTGATGATGGCGCTACGGTCGTCTGCGATTCGTGTAGCGGCGATTACGATAGTTGCGGGAAACGTGCCTGTGGAACAGGCAACGCGGAACATTCTGTACACCGTGGAATTGTGTGAGGCGCAGACTCCGGTGTATCGAGGCGCCGGGAAACCGCTGCTGCGAGACCTTGTAACTGC
>DASSYL010000379.1:0-2688 GCA_035703315.1 Candidatus Acidiferrum sp.
CCATGATCTACGGCATACGGCGGCGTCGGCCTGGATCGCCAAGGGTGCGGACGTGAAGGTCGTGCAGCGCATCCTCGGCCACGAGTCCGGGACCATGACGCTCGACCTCTACGGCCACCTGTTTCCTCGCGGCGATGATCGGAACGAACTGGCGGCAGCGGCAAAGCGCTTGCTCGGCTAGACACGACACAAGCACGACATGGCGGCATTTTCAGTAATGAAAACAATGCTGTTTTGCTTGATTGCTAATCCTTCGTTAGTGGATAGGCCCGGCCCGCGGTTCACTCCTACTCAGGTGAATAGCGACGCCGTGAGCTCCTGACGAACGAATGGGCCCGCTACGCAGCTTCGCGGCGGGCCCATTTCCGAGAAATAGCCAAACCGTAAAGAAGGCCTTTGCTCACGATTTATTTTTTTCGTGACTTTTGGATATCCATCTCGTCCTTCGCCACGCCTGCACCAGGCGCCGAGGAAGAACCGCTATAGCCGGTTGTCTCCGCCTTGGCCTTGGCGCTCATCTTATGCTTTTTGTGGCTTCGCGTCTGAGCCGACGCGTGCCGCTTTGATTTTTCGACTTTTAGAGTCTGGTTGTCCTTAACGCCTGCGCCTGCGCCGGGCGTTGACGTATTGCCATAGTCGCCGGTTTTTGCGCGAACGCCGCCGGTGAGGCGACCATCAGTGAAGAGATTAAAAGTGCTGGGACTGTGAGTTTCATTCGAGAACTCCTTGGTTGCACGCGATCTACGACCAAGCCATCGGGGACAGGCGTTCCCAAATTCAATGCAAACACCAATTAGTTATCGTCTTTTTCTGTCAATTTGTTCAGGTTGATGTCGCTAGCGCGGCGGATCAGAAGAAAATTAAATCGACTCTCTGATGAGGAACGCTGCTCCGACTCGGAAATTTTTTCAATCCAGCCGAGCTTCGTGCAAACCTGCGTTATCGGGTCGAGGTTTTGGCGTCGGAACGCTGACACGAACCCGTTGCCGCCCGTCATGAAGCATATCCAGTGCTTTAGCTGCCGCGTATGACAAATCTATCCGTCGTTCGAGATCCATCTTGGGCAAAAATGGCCCACGATCTTTCACAACCACGCTTACGCATTGTCTCCGCAGGCAGACGTTCAAAATAGTGCCGAAAGGCAAAGTCCTGTGAGCTGCAATAAAATCCTCCTTGCGATATCGCTGACCGTTCGCCAGCAAATTCCCTCCCTCCATCGGTCCGGAGCCGCCGACCCAATAGGTCGCGATCATAAATACGAATGCTGCAGTGGACATATTTTTTCTTCGTGCGCCTGAAAGGAATCTCAGGCGATTCGGCAGACAAAACAACTTTTGGGATAAACGAGTCCCAGCTTTTGCAGACTACTGCCCGGCGGGTTACCACGTAGCAAGAAATGCGTGCATCAGGACGCTGCACGCTGGTCCCGACCCATGAGGCCGGCCAGGCGCTCGGCGAAGCTGGCGCGCGGACTTTCGGGTTTAAGGTGCTTATTCGGTACTGCTCTAACTGAAACGCCCGCCGGCTTCGATGGCAACATGATTGCGTCAAGATGACTGGCCCACGCATCCAGCGCTGCCTTTTTCTCATCGGCGTAGGCGTTGCGGTCGTAGGTCCGAATGAGACGAGCGGGAAGATGGTTGACGACTGCTTCGGCAACGTGCGGCGCCACTCCAAGCTTTCCTAGGCCGGTGCGGACGGTCCGGCGAATGTCGTGCAACGTCCATTCTTTGACTTTGCACGCTTCATCCAGTTCGGCTTTTGATCTGGACCAGCCGGAATATCCACCCCTGCCGCTGCCAAAAACAAACTCGCGATCGCGGCGCGGAATCGCTTCGATAACTTTGAGGGCACGCTCTGAAAGTGGCACCACGTGCTCTGTGTGATTTTTGGTCCGCGACGCAGTCAGCGTGATCGCCTTGGCGTCCGTGTCGATTTCAGACCATCTGAGCGAACCGATTTCGTCACGACGGCAACCGGTGAGCATCATCAGCTGTACGATGCGCCCGTAATCGTTTTCGGGTGCGGCAAGCCAGACGGCCGCGATTTCGGTATCGGACAGCGACCGCTCGCGGGGACCGTTTTCCTTTTGCTTGCTTGTACCGGCGACCGGGTTTTCGTCGCACAGCCCCTGAACTATGGCCCAGCGGAAAAACGCGGAGAGCGACGCCCTGGCCCGATTGGCCGCCACGGGCCCGCTCCGCCTGGCAATGGCATTGGTTTCGGCAGCAATATTGGCCCGCGCCACGTTGCGGATGGAAAACCCATGTAGGGCCCTCCAGTGGGTTTCCAGATGGCGCTTCGTTTCTTCGTAGCTGCGAGGCTTCATGGCCGGCTGTCTGGCAGCCAGATAGTCGGGAACGGTCGCGCCAATGGTGTGGGACGGTTCTTGACGGGCCACAGCCCCTTCGCTGGCCGGATCCTCGCGATTGAGAAGAGCTTCAGCGTATTTGTTGGCTATCTTTCGGGCTTCCGCTGCCGTGACATTGCCGACCGTGCCGCAGTTTAGGCGTCGGTGCTTTGAGCCAATCTTGTACTGAAAAATATAGCTGCGGTGCTCCCGACCGGTCTTTTGGTCGGTACGTATGCGAAGCCCAAAGCCTGGGAATTCGCCGTCGAACTTGATCTTGTCCGGCCTCTGCTCTTCGGGAGGAAAATTGAAATTGTGTGCAGTGTCTTCGGTAATCG
>DASSYL010000029.1:0-3056 GCA_035703315.1 Candidatus Acidiferrum sp.
GATACTTCCGAAGTAAATGCGTTCCGACATAATGCCTAACTCACGAGCTTAAACCTCACACCGACTCCACCAAACGCGGGCCGACGCGGGCAGATTTACCGATTCTGGGATGGGCGAAGAGCGCAAAAATGCCACCAAAACGGAGACCTGTCAAATTGACGACCTCCGTCTCGTAGCCGGTAATGTAATTTGCCTTCTTAGCGCCGGGTTAAAAATACGTCTGGCGTGCTGTAGTGGGTTCTAATCTTATTATGGATCTGGCGCTGTGCAACAGATTTATGCTGCACAGCGCCCAAATTCGATTTGCCTATTTAATTTCGACCTTCGCACCCGCGGCCTCGACTTTTTCCTTGATCTCGTCCGCCTCCTGCTTGGTCACGCCTTCTTTAATCGTTTTCGGCGCGCCTTCTACAAGCGCTTTTGCCTCCGCGAGGCCAAGTCCCGGAACCGCACTCCGCACCTCTTTGATTACAGCAATCTTGTTTGCGCCCATCTCTGCCAGGACTACGTCGAACGCGGTTTTGTCCTCGGCTGCTGGTGCTCCTGCCCCAGCGGCTGCCCCGCCAGCGGGTCCCGCCGCTACTGCTACTGGTGCCGCGGCGCTGACGCCCCATTTTTCTTCAAGCTGCTTAACCAATCCAGCAATCTCGAGAACCGAAAGGTCACTGAGTTGCTCCACTAATTTATCTGTATCTGCCATTTTAGTTTTCCTCCAGTTGCCGCCTTCGAAAGCCTTCGAAGAATTAAAGCCGACAGCCATCAGCTCGGACAATTTTCGTTTTGCTTTTGCTTGTAGGACAACCGCTCCGGTCGCCGCGGCAGGCGATGCGCCTGCCCTACAAATCTTTTATGCCGCGGGCGCGCCCTCCTTTTCGGCTTTCGCGTTCAACAATCGTGCTAACGCGGCGCCAGGTTCGTTGAATAGGCGCACGAGACGCGTCGCCGGCGACAACAGCAGTCCCAGCAATTGTGCCTGCAAGATTTCGCGCGTCGGCAATTCCGCCAAAGTTTGCAAGTCCGCCGTTGAGAGCACGGCGCGATCGACAAACCCAACCTTCAGTGCAGCCAGCTTAAATTCGGTCGCAAACGACTTAAAAATCTTGGCCACGGGCGCCACATCCGCTTCGCCAGTAACGACCGCGGTCTGTCCCGCGAATTGATCGGAAACCTCCGGGAAACCCGAATCGGCCATTGCGAGTTTGAGAAAACTGTTCTTCACCACGTGCACTTCGGCACCGGTCGGCGCCAGTCGACTTCGCAACTCGCTAAAATTGGACACCTTCATCCCGCGATAGTCGGTGACGAGCACAAAAGGAGAGCGTTTCAACGCCTCGGATAACTCTGAAACAACGCTGGTTTTTTCTGGTCGCATATTGTCGAGCTAATTTATTCCGGCCCTATACTCCGCTCAGATATGGGCTTGGATCGACGCGGACGCCGGGCGACATAGTCGCACTGATTGTCACACCATCAAGGTAGCGGCCCTTCGCCGTCGGCGGACGAGCTCGCACCACGGCTTCAATGACTGCATTTGCATTCTCCACCAGCGCGTTTTCTTCAAAGGAGAACTTTCCAACTGGAACGGCAACGTTGCCATTCTTATCGAGCTTGAATTCGACACGGCCGGCTTTCACCTCCTGTACCGCTTTGGCGGTGTCTTCGGTCACGGTCCCGGTCCGGGGATTCGGCATCAGCCCGCGTGGACCGAGTACTTTCCCCAGCTTCCGCACTTCAGCCATTGCTGCAGGTGTAGCGATCGCTACATCGAAATCTTGAAAGCCTTCCTGGCATTTTTGGATCAAATCTTTCATACCCACGAATTCCGCGCCGGCCTCTTTGGCCGCCCTTGCTGCTTCACCTTCTGCGAAGACCAGCACTCGCACCTGTTTTCCGCTGCCGTGCGGAAGCGGGCAGGTCCCGCGCACCATCTGATCGGATTGCTTCGGATCAACCCCAAGGCGAAATGAGAGCGTGACGGTCTGATCAAACTTGGTCGGCGAGAATTTCTTCAGCGTCGCGACTGAATCAGCAAGACTGTAGTCCTTCGTCCGATCTACTTGCTGCGCCGCCGCGCGATAACGTTTGCTTCGATTAGTTTGCATTGTTTGGTGCAGTTCAAACGCCGCTCGCTGCTTCAACAGCCAGGCTCCTGCTTAATTATCCCGCTCCATCTGGCGAACGGGACCCTGAACGTAGCGGCGATATCCGCTTTGTCAAAGCCTCATCCCGATAAATACAAAGTATATCAATCGGCTGAAGCGGAAACCTCTGGTGAAGCAGTCTTTCCGGCCCTTTCCGCTCCGGACGATCCCTGTCGAATGATTCTGCCTTCCTTCATAACGAATGACACGCGCTCCGTCGCCGTGATGTCCGCAGTTAAATCGCCGGGGACTGCAATCACATCGGCAAGCTTCCCTTTTTCCAGAGTGCCCACCTTTTGAGCGATCCCCAAAAGATCGGCGTCATTAGCAGTGGCTGATTTCAGCGTATCGATCGGGCTCATACCTAAGTCCACCATCAGCTTGAATTCCTTTGCGTTTTGTCCATGCGGGAATACCGCGGCGTCCGTTCCAAATGCAATTCTGACACCCATCTTCACCGCGTTGCGAAACATGTCGGACCGAGCTGCTGTAGCCGCTTTTGCTTTCGCCTGCAGCGTCGGCGGATAATTGTCGATCTTCTCCATGACCCATTCGCTCGCCATCAGCGTGGGCGTAAGAAATACTCCTTTCTTCTTCTTCATCGTTAGCGTGTCCGGTTTCATAAAAGAGCCGTGCTCAATCGAATCAACGCCGGCTTCAATGGCCTCGCGCGCGACCTGGTCGCCGTGGCAGTGGACGGCGACTTTTTTTCGCAATCGATGGGATTCATCGACAAGCGCGGCCATTTCAGCCGGTGTGAATTGTGGAGTGTCTACTTCATCGGTAAGCGATAGCACCCCGCCCGAAACTGCAGCCTTGATCACGTCTGCGCCGTTCTTGACTTCAAAGCGGACCGCCTTTCGAATTTCACCAGGCCCGTTGGCAATACCATCCGTGTAGTTCGGCTCGCGTCCG
>DASSYL010000068.1:0-5211 GCA_035703315.1 Candidatus Acidiferrum sp.
CCGCCAGGCAAAGCGGGCCTGCAGGTCGGCACGCTTCGTTTGGACGGCATCGTCCGTTCGCCGAACGGCATGATCGCCGTGGTTGCCAACCCGCAGCAGCGCACCTATTTCTTGCGCGAGGGCGACAAACTGTACGACGGAACCGTGGAAAAGATTTCTATGGAAGGCGTCACCTTCCATGAAGAGGGTAAGGACGCGTTCGGCAAGCCTGTCGAACGGCAGGTTAGCAAAAGACTTTATTCGACCGCAGGAGAACAGCAATGACGACGAACTGGCCGGCCTTACGGAATGGCTGCCTTATCCTTGCAAGCCTGGCGTGCAGTGCCGCGCCATTGCTGGCGCAGTCCCATGAAACGCCTGCTGTCGCGCCCGGAGCGTCTGTTATCTCCAGCGTCGCGGTCACCCAGGCGTCGGCGCGATCGAGCGTGCGCGTCGAGGGCGAAGGCGAACTCTATGCCCGTCCCACGCGGATGCAGAATCCAGACCGTTTGGTGCTGGACTTCGCAGGCACCCGCATGGCCGTGCAAAAGACGGTCATCCCCGGCGTTTCGGCGCCGGTGCGCGGCGTCCGTATCGGACAGTTCCGGCCGGATGTGGCCCGCGTCGTGATTGATTTGACCGCCGCCTCGCCGTATCAAATCGCCCACGAAGGCAACGCCTTGGTCATCTCCTTCGAGACACAGTCGGATTCGCGGGTGGTGACGAACAACGCCACGCTGACCGCCGTCGCGGATACCGCAAAGCCGGCCTTCCACTACGGTGATGCGGCTCCTCGCGGCGCAAATCGCCATGCAGCCGCGTTGACGAATGCGTCTGTTCCCAAATTCTCGCTGCCCGGCGAACTCACCAAGGGAACGGCATTTGGCTCCTTTACAGAAAGCGCACAACCCGCCCGTCCGGAAGAGCAACCCTCGCAGCAGGCTGCCGCCCAGCAAGCCGTGCAGCAGGCCAG
This sequence comes from Candidatus Acidiferrum sp., assembly GCA_035703315.1. Taxonomy (GTDB): domain Bacteria; phylum Acidobacteriota; class Terriglobia; order Acidiferrales; family UBA7541; genus Acidiferrum. Next base: position 953 of record DASSYL010000068.1, read on the forward strand.
CACCGCTGCGGCGACCGTTGCGCCGATGTCCCAGCAGGCTTCGACGGCTTCGGTGGCCACCGCCCCGGTCAAGTACACCGGCGAACCGATTTCCGTGAACCTCAAGGACGTAGACCTGCGCGACTTCTTCCGCTTGATTCATGAAATTAGCGGCTTGAACGTGGTATTGGACCCTGCCGTGAAGGGGTCGCTCACCATCGTATTGGATGAAGTGCCGTGGGATCAGGCGCTCGACATCGTGCTACAGAACAATGGTCTGGACAAGCAGCTCAAGGGCAACGTATTGCGCATTGCCACTCGGGCCACGCTCAAGGCCGAAGCCGAGTCCGTTCGCGACTTGGAAAAGGCGCAAAACGATGCCACACAGGCGGTAACCGTGACCCGCGTGCTCAGCTACGCCAAAGCGACTTCGCTGACCCCAACGTTGAAAAAGTTCCTATCCCCCAAAGGGGACATTCTGGCCGATGATCGCTCGAACCAGCTCATCATTCGCGACATTCCTTCCACGATTCCGACCGTGGACAACTTGATTCACCAGCTGGATCGCAAGTCGCAACAGGTGGAAATCGAAGCGCGTGTGGTTGCCGCTTCCCGATCCTTCGCGCGCGATCTCGGTACCGAACTTGGATTTGCCGGGACCACCACGAGCGGCCGCTCCTTGTTCTCGGGTAACCCTGCCGTCGGCGGCAGCGGCGTTACGACGGGCGCGGGGCTACCTACGCCTCCGGTAAGCGTAGGTGGAGGTACGACAGCCGGTAACGGCGTGAGCACGGGGCTGCCGTTGCTCACTAACTTCGCTGCGGGTGCACCGCCAACCAGCGGTTTCGGTTTTTCCCACCGTTCGCCGAATTTCGCGATCGACTTCTTTATCAGCGCGGCTGAATCCAAGGGCGTAGGCAAGTTGCTGTCCAAGCCCCGCGTTGTGACGCAGAACAATGAAAAGGCCACCGTGAAACAAGGTACCAAGGTGCCCATCCAGACCACCGTTAACAACACCGTTTCCGTGCAGTACATCGATGCGGTGCTCAAGTTGGAAGTGACTCCTCTGATCACGGCCGAAGGCACGGTGTTCATGGACGTGCTAGTGGAAAACACGCAGATCGACAACGGTATCGCCCGTGTGCAGGGCATCCCGGCTTTGGACACACAGTCCGCCGAAACTAAAGTGCTGGTTCCTGATGGCGGCACAGTCGTGATCGGCGGCATCATCGTGACCCAGCAGCAGGTAACGGTCACCCAAACCCCAATGGTGGGCAGCCTGCCGCTGATCGGCAACCTCTTCAAGCGCACGCAAACCACCGTTACGTCGCAGGAATTGCTGTTCTTCCTGACGCCGCGCATTATCCCCAGCTGAAGCGTTCGCTGCGGGCCAAACGCGGCACGCCGTTCGACAGACACTTTCAACTTTGCGGGAAATCGAGGAGACTACGGTCTCCTCGATTCTTTTATGACGACACCTTACCAGAGCCGCCTCGCACAACTGCAAAAACTGATTCGCAGCCAAGAACTCGACGCTTTGCTGGTCACTAGCCCGGTGAACTGGTTTTACCTCACTGGCTTCACGGGCGAGTCCGGTGTGCTACTCGTCGAGCCGCGCCGCGCGACGTTAATCACGGACGGTCGGTTCACCGAACAGGCGGCTCAGGAGATACCGGACGTCCCGGTGATTCTTCAAAAGGACGGGCTATACCACACCTGCGGAAAACTTTTACGCGAGCGGAGGCTGAAACGCGCCGGATTCGATGCCGAACAGATGACCGTGTCCCAACTGCAGGTCTTGCGCAGAGCAACCCGCGCTGCTGCGCGGCCCGCTCTGCGACTGGAGGCGGCGCCGGGGTCTGTCCAGGGGCTACGGACTGCCAAAGACGCTCTAGAACTAGCCAGGATGCGCAAGGCGGCGGTCTTGGCAAGTAGGGTGGTCGAGGCGGCCATTGGGCTACTTGAGCCCGGTATCCGCGAATTTGAGGTGGCCGCTGAGATTGATTACCAGATGAGGACCCACGGGGCCTCCGGCCCGGCCTTTGAAACGATCGTGGCCTTCGGCGCTCGCTCGGCTCTGCCGCATGCCCGGCCTACGGCTAAACGCTTGAAGAAAGGGCAGTTGGTGGTGCTCGACCTGGGTGCTATACTCGATAGATACTGCAGCGACATCACGCGAACCGTCTTTGTGGGGAAGGCTCCTGCGAAGGTTCGGATGTGGTATCAGGCAGTGCTGGACGCGCAGGCTGCGGCCATCCACACGGTGGCAGCTGGACGGGCGTGCGGAGAAGTGGACGGGGCAGCCAGGGGGGTCCTGGCGGCACACCGGCTCGATCAGTATTTCGTGCACAGTACGGGGCATGGGCTGGGCTTGGAGGTCCATGAGAATCCGCGCGTGGCCAAGGGGCAAAAAACACTGCTTGCCTCGGGAAACGTGGTTACGATAGAACCGGGTGTGTACGTACCGGGCGTTGGGGGTATCCGGATCGAGGATGACGTCGCAGTGCATCAGAACGGCAACGAAGTATTGACTCGCGCCTCGCGGGATTTCATCGAGCTCTAATTCCAAAATTGGTGGTATCAGGGTTGGTTTGCAAACCCTGAGGTGAAAATGAAACGGAAAAAGCCTTCCAAGCCCAGCGGGCGCAAAGCGGTTGCGAATCCGGAAATGGAACAGATTGAGCACCTGCTGAAGACCATGGCGGAGCACAATCTCGAGGAATTTGAATACTCGCGCGGGGACCTGCGCATTCGCCTGAAGAAGCCTTCAGCTGGCGTCGCTTATCTATCGGCGCCGGCGCCAGCTCCCGAAATCATCGTAACAGGCGCACCTCCGCAAGCCGCCTCGAGCAGCACACCAGCCCCTGCTGCCACTCCGGAAGCGCGGCCGACAGAAGACCTGTACCTGGTGAAGTCGCCTATTGTGGGGACATTTTATGGTTCGCCCAGTCCGGGCGCTGAGCCGTTTGTCAAAGTAGGTGGCTACATCGAAGCCGGGCAGACGCTGTGCATCGTCGAAGCCATGAAGTTGATGAACGAAATCGAGTCCGACATGAGCGGGGAAGTGTTGCGAATTTTTGCCGAAAATGGGCAGCCGGTGGAGTACGGCCAGCCGCTGTTTGGAATCCGGCCGAGCCGCAAGAAGTAGCCGCGACCTCTATGTTCAACAAAATCCTGGTTGCCAATCGCGGGGAAATCGCCCTGCGGGTCATCTGTGCGTGCAAGGAACTCGGCATTTCGACAGTAGCCGTCTATTCGGAGGCGGACCGTAATTCGCTGCATGTACGGTTCGCCGATGAGGCGGTGTGCATCGGGCCGCCACGCAGCAGTGAAAGCTATTTGAACATTCCTCACGTCATCAGTGCTGCCGAAATCACTAACGTGGACGCGATTCATCCCGGCTACGGATTTTTATCCGAGAACGCCAACTTCGCGAAGGTTTGCGAGGCTTCCGAGATTACCTTTATCGGGCCGCGGCCGGAAATTATCGAAATGATGGGCGAAAAGGACCGAGCGCGTCGCGAGGTGAAGAACGCCGGCCTTCCCACAATTCCTGGAAGCGAAGGCGCAATTGAGGGCGAAGAGCAACTGGCTGAGGAAGTGGCCAAGATCGGCTATCCGCTGATTTTGAAAGCGGTGGCCGGCGGCGGTGGCCGCGGCATGCGCGTGGTGCGCAAGCAGGAAGAACTGCTGTCGGCGTATGAAACGGCGCGCAGCGAGGCGCAGCAGGCTTTTGGGACCCCGGATGTTTATGCGGAACGATTTATCGAACACCCGCGGCACATCGAGTTTCAAGTGCTCGGCGATCAGCACGGCAAGGTGATTCACCTGGGCGAGCGCGAGTGTTCCATCCAGCGGCGGCACCAAAAACTGATTGAAGAGTCGCCGTCGCCGGTGCTGGATCCCAAAGTTCGCAAGGATATGGGCGCGAAGGTAGTGAAGGCGCTGCAGAAAATTGGCTACACCAATGCCGGTACCGTGGAATTTCTGATGGATACCGACGGCTCGATTTACTTTATCGAGATGAACACCAGAATCCAGGTGGAGCACCCGGTGACCGAGTTTGTAACCGGCGCGGACCTGATCAAAGCCCAGATTCGGATTGCTGCGGGAGAAAAGTTGGACGACGCTACCGGCGAAATCCACTTCAGCGGGCACGCCATTGAATGCCGCATCAATGCCGAAGATCCGGAAACGTTTGTACCGTCAGCGGGGCGTATCACTACGTTCCAGGCGCCGGGCGGAACCGGAGTCCGCGTGGATTCCGCGGCGTACGCCGA
>DASSYL010000111.1:0-3753 GCA_035703315.1 Candidatus Acidiferrum sp.
ACAATTCCGTTTCTGCCGGCGATTATCTGGACTGGAAAAGCCAGAATTCGGTTTTTCAGGATCTCATCGCGTGGACTTCAACGACCTTCAGCCTCGAGGCTTCGGGGGAACTTCAAGCGATCCAAGCCCGAGTCACATCGCCAGATTTCTTCAGCATGCAGGGAATTCCATTGTTTTTGGGAAGGGAATTCTTGCCCGAAGAAGGCACCACAGGCAAAGACCACGTAGTCATTATCACGCACCGATTGTGGCGCGAGCGTTTTGGCGGTGACCCTCACATCATTGGCCAGCAGCTTCGCCTGAACGGGGAATCCTACACCGTGGTTGGCGTGCTCGCAGGAGGTATGCCGGACCGTTTCGAATCTCATCTGTTCGTGCCGCTGGCCTTCAGGCCCGAACACATCAACAACGACTTGCATTGGCTGGCCGTGATGGGCCGGCTCAAACCAGATGTCACGTTGCAGCAGGCGCAGGCTGATATGGACGGCGTTGCAAATCGCGTCGCCAGCGTCTATCCCACTTCGAATCATGGTTGGGGAACGAGCATCCAGCAGTTGCAGAACGCTTTCACCGGTCGCAACACCATCAAAAATCTGTGGCTATTGATGGGAGCAGTCGGCTTTGTGCTCTTCATTGCTTGTGTGAACGTTGCGAATCTACTGCTCGCTCGCAGCATCGCACGGCAGAAAGAAGTTGCGATCCGGTCTGCGCTCGGTGCCAGGCGGAAGCGAATTCTTTCCCAGTTCTTGACCGAGAGTCTTGTCTTGGGCCTGATCGGCGGGATTTTGGGCACCAGCCTGGCATGGGCTCTGCTGAAAGCGATCCTCGCTTTGCTGCCTCCGTTTTCCATTCCTACCGAAGCGGACATTCGTTTGAGCCTGCCAGTGTTGTTTTTCACTTTGGCCGCTTCGCTCGTAGCCGGCGTGCTTTGTGGTTGCGCACCCGTGTTCCAGATTTCGCACTGGAATCTAAGCGGCACATTAAAAGAGGGCGGACGCGCGGTCCTCTCTGGCGGCGGTCAAAGGTTGCGGCGCGCACTCGTCGTCGTCGAATTTGCCTTGGCTCTGGCGCTGCTTGCCGGCGGTGGCCTTGCGATTCATAGTTTTTTGAAACTGAACCATGTTGACCTTGGTTTTCGCCAAGATCACATCCTTACGTTCGGCCTTCCCATGCGTCAGAATCAACTTGCAAATCCCGAACAGATCAACGCGTTCTACCGGGAATTGTTGCGGAAAGTCGAGACGCTCCCCGGAGTTTCTTCCGCAGCGGTCTCCACGGGAATGCCCATTCTCGGCACAAATTTCGGCATGCCATTCACGATTGCAGGGCAATCGGCCGGTGACCGGGCATCGCGGCCTGGCGCTGGATTCACGATGGTCACTCCAGGCTATTTTGAGACTTTTGGCATCCAGATGATCCGGGGCCGCACTTTCAACGAGCAGGACGCGGCAGGCGGCATGCCCGTGGCAATCGTGAATGAGAGCTTTAGGAACAAATATCTGGCCAACGTGGATCCTCTCACCCAGCGCATTGTCGTCGAGCAACTCATTCCAGGAGCGGGCAAACCCGGCCCGCCCATCGAGTGGCAAGTTGTCGGTATCTATCGCGACGTTCGCAACGGAGGCGTTCGCTCCGAAGGCTTTCCCGAGATCAATGTGCCGTTCTGGCAGAGCCCGTGGCCCAATGTGGCGATTGAGGTACGCACGGCGGGCGATCCTGCCGCCATGGCGAACAGCGTCTCTTCGATCGTTCGCACGCTCGATTCGAACCTGGCTTTGGACCGCGTCAGAACCATGGACCAGATCGTAGACGAATCTCTGGCCGGGGACCGCTTTCTAACCGTCCTGTTCGCAACATTTGCCGTAGTCGCACTGATTCTGGCCGCGGTCGGCATTTACGGCGTCATGTCCTTTGCCGTGGCGCAACGCACGCACGAGATCGGATTGCGAATCGCCCTCGGCGCATCGCCCGAACGAGTGCTTGGCCTCGTTGTCGGGGAGGGCACGCTGCTGGCGCTGATCGGTCTGACCTTGGGTCTCGGAGGCGCGTACTTCGTCGGCCGAGCGATGAAATCAGTGTTGTACGAAGTCGACGCCATAGATCCACTTTCTGTTGTCCTGGTTGCGCTCATCTTGCTGCTATCCGCTTTGTTCGCGTGCTATGTGCCGGCTCGCCGCGCCATGCGCGTCGATCCATTGGTCGCCCTTCGGCAGGAGTGAACTATTTATGGAAACGCTGCTTTCTGAAATACGTTTCGGGCTAAGAGTGTTGCGCAAGAATATGGGATTCACGGCAGTAGCCGTCCTCACGCTCGCGCTCGGCATCGGCGCCAACAGCGCCATCTTCAGCCTGGTGAACGGCATTCTCGTCCGTCCGCTTCCTTATTCGCAGCCCGACCAGCTTGTCAGCGTCAAAGCCACCTATCCGCGCGGTGGATTCGTGGCGATGCGCGACCAGGTTCGCACCCTGGATGTCGCCGCTTATGTGGAAGGCCACGAATTTAATCTGACCGGCGTTGGCGAACCGCTTCGCCTCACGACCACTCTGGTCTCGGCCGAACTCTTTTCTGTCCTCGGCGCTCATCCGGCGCTCGGCCGCACGTTCCAACCCGGAGAGGACGCCGCCGGCCGCGACAACTATGTCATTTTGAGCGATTCACTGTGGCGAGAGCGCTTCCGAGGCGACCCTTCCATCATTGGCCGCATGATCGAAATCGACGGCGTAGGCCGCGAAGTCTTGGGCGTCATGCCCGCCGATTTCCGCTTTCCTTCCTCCAAATCGCAAATCTGGCTGCCGCTTCACAACGATTCCTCCAATACCATTGCTTATTGGGCCGGTGATTTCATGCCCGTCATCGGGCGCCTCCGCCCCGGTGCATCACTCGCCGCCGCTTCGACGGACGTCCGCTTGTTCCAGTCCCATGTCGGCGAACTCTTTCCATTTCGCATGCCGCCCCAGTGGAACGCCGATATAGCCGTACTCCCGTTGCAATCGAGCATGGTCGCCGACGTTCGCAACCGCCTCCTGATGCTCCTTGGCGCGGTGATTCTCATCCTGCTTATCGCTTGTGCAAACGTGGCCAACCTCATCCTTTCCCGCGCGGCCACTAGGGAAAAGGAATTCGGCATTCGCGCGGCTCTCGGTGCCGGACGGAATCGAATGGTCAGGCAACTGCTGACCGAAAGCGTTTTGCTTGGTGCTCTCGGCGGAGCCTCGGGACTGCTCGTGGCCAGCGCCGGCCTGCGCATACTGAAGCTTGCTTTGCCGTTCGACACTCCGCGCCTCGCGGACGCACAAATAGACTGGCGCGTACTCGTCTTCACGGCGGCACTCAGCCTCACGACCGGAGCCATTTTCGGCCTGGCTCCCGCTCTCGACTCCGTCCGCCCCGGCCTCGCCGCAATTCTGCAATCCGGCGCTCGCGGATCAACTCTCTCCACCTCGCAGCGCGTCCGCAGCTCTTTGGCCGTGGCTGAAATCGGCTTGGCCGCTTTGCTCATCATCGCGGCGGGGCTACTGATTCGAAGTTTCTGGGCGCTCTCTCACGTCGATCCCGGGTTCGAGGCGGAACACCTCGTGACCGCCCGCATCACCCCAAACCAATCGTTCTCAAACGACCCGGCGCGCTGCTTGGCGTTCTACCGCAACGTTCTCGATCAGGTCCGGACATCGCCGGGCGTCAGAGACGTCGCGCTCGTCAACACTCTTCCGCTCGGCGGCCGGGTTAGCAAGCGTTCGCTCGAATTCGATGAT
>DASSYL010000348.1:0-10261 GCA_035703315.1 Candidatus Acidiferrum sp.
TTTTTGCGGTCGGCGAGCCACTTGGCGTGCTCGGGCTTGAAGTCGTCGTAGGGATAGCCGAACAGAGATTTCGCCGCGGTGACGAATTCCGGGTTGTCGTCGCGCAGGCGCAGCACGCTGCTCTCATCAGGCGGCGCAGCCATTGAGTCCACATCGGTGTCGTCGGCGAAGCCGGGATGAGCATGATTGTCATAAAGCGGAATAGTGTTGATTTTGCCGAGCAGGTCTTGATAGAGCTTTTGCACGTCAGTGGCGGGATAGGGGCTGGATTGCGCGGCTGTGCTGCCGGCCATCGCAGAAATCAGAATCGTTACGGCGAGCAGCTGAAACAAACGTTCCATTTTTCGCTTCCTCAGAGCAGAGAAATCAGTCGCGTCACAATGCCGCCCCGAAAATCACGGGTCTGAAACCCGCCACTACGAAATCACTACGCGGGAACGGCACGCCATTTTACAGAGACACGCTGGATGCGGTCGAGCGCATCTTCCAGAAGATTGCGGGCGCTCACCAGCGAGAAACGCGGTAGTTTTTCCCTTCCGCGCCAAAGGCCGCTCCGGCAATGGCGGCGACGCCGGCTTCTTCGAGCAGGATTTGTTGCACTTTTTCGGCGGCGAGTCCGGTGTCTTCGATATTTACCCAAGCGTAGAAAGCGCCCTCGGGCCATTGGCAGCGGAAACCCGGAATTTTGGCCAGCGACTTCACAAAAAGATCGCGGCGCAATCTGTATTCGGCGACCATGGCGTCGACTGCGTTGGTGGAATCGCGGAGAGCTTCGATGGCGGCGACCTGAGTAAACTCGGCGGCGCACGTGAAGGTGTTGAGCACAAGCAGGTCCATGGCGTCGATTAGCGCCACGGGAGCGACCGCGTAGCCCAGGCGCCAGCCGGTCATGGCAAAACTTTTCGAAAAGCCGTCGATGATGACGGTGCGTTCCGGCATTCCGGCAATCGACCAGATGGAATGGTAGTCGCCATTGAAGACGATGCGCGCGTAGATTTCATCGGTGATGACCCAGAGGTCGTGCTTGATGGCGAGAGCGGCGATGCCTGCAATGGCGCGCGAGTCGAAAACGGTGCCGGTGGGATTGTTGGGCGAATTCAAAATCAGGACGCGCGTTTTCGGCGTGATTTTCGCGGCGATTTCGGCGAGGTCCGGCTGAAATTGGTTTTCTTCACGCAACGCGAAGGGAACGGCGGTCGCGCCGAGGCCGCGCGTGAATGACGGATAAATCGGAAATCCGGGATTCGGGTAAAGCACTTCGTCGCCGGGTTCGATCAGCGCCATCATCGCCAGCGAAAGAGCCATTTTGCAGCCTGGCGCCACCAACACTTGATCCGGCTGAACGGTGAGTTGGCGCGTGCGAGCGAGATAGTGCGCGATCTCTTCGCGCAGAGCGAGAATGCCGCGCGTGGCGCAGTAGCGGTCGCGTCCGGAGGCGACGGCGTTGCGCAGCGAATCCACGACCGGAGCGGCGGGATGGAAGTCCGGTTCGCCGAGTTCGAGGTGGATGATGGAGCGGCCCTGGCGCTCAAGTTCCTTGGCGCGGGAAAAAACCGCGAGAGCGCCTTCGCCATTGAGCTGTGAAACACGGGTTGCGATCTGGCGTTGAGTCATGCGGAAAAGTTTAGCACCGCAGTTGGCGCTTTGCAGTTTGCGGATTACCGTTCCCGGCAGGCCGCAGTGGCCGGCTATCGAGGCGAAGCCGGCGGCGTGATGGGAATCTGCAGGCCGTCGATGAAGCGCGGGAACATTTCAAACGCGGCAGCGGTGAGAAAGAGTTCGATGCGCTCTGGTTCGGTGAAGGAAGCGGCGAGCCCCGAGAAAAATTGGTCGTCGACGGAAGCCGCGCCTTGATGCAGGCGATCCGCGAGGCGGAAGCCGAGTTTTTCTTTCTCGGAGTACGGGCCGGACTCGAAATTAGCGACGCCTTCGATTTGCGGTTCAGTGGCGCCTTTCTGGCGCGCGGAGATGCTGTGCGCCTTGATGGCGTACGAGCTGTGGTGGTGTTGCGAAATGCGAACGGCGATGAGCTCTTTGTAGAAACCTGGGAGCGCGCCGTCGGAAAGGAGAGGCTTCAAGAAGCCGGCGACGCCTTGCGCGATTTCAGGACACTGGGCGAGAACTTTGAACATGTTGGGAACGACGCCGCGAGAGGCGAGGAGGGCGTCGTAAATTTTTTGCGCTTCCCTGGAAGCGGCGTCGCGCTCGAGCAGATGGATGCGTTCTGTTGCAGACAAGGTAGTTCTCCGAAGCGGCCGATAGAAGGCCGCGGGTCTCGATAAATCGGTTGCGGTTAGCCAGTTTACCCTCGGAGAGGCGATCCGTCACACGGTGAAGAGGCTGAGGACCGGAACGATAGTTCCGGTTTGGTGGCGAAGGCTTAGGGGCCTACAGCGCTTGGGTATGCGGGTGATGGTGCTTCACCACCCGGCGCTAACTGACGCGCTGGGCTAGATTCTGCCGCGCATCCGGCGCTGAGCGGTGGCGGCAAATTGGGCCAGCGCGAAGAAAGGCCCAGAAAAGAAAAGAGCGCCTGGCGAACCAGGCGCTCTTAGCCCCCAAGGTGCTGTTCCAGGTCAGAACGAGTAGCGCAAGGAGAATTGAATCAAGCGCGGCACGCCCCGAGTGCTGGTGATGAAGCCAAAGCTGCTGGGGTTCTCCACGTCAGTGGAAACCGGGTTGGCAAAGTTGGCGTGGTTCCAGATGTTGAAGAAGTCCGTTGTGAAACGGATGTTCTGGCGTTCGGTCAGGTGGAAATTCTTGATCAATGAGAAGTCCCAGCTCTGCTGGTAGGGACCGCGGTAGATATTGCGGCCAAGGTCACCGAAACCGGTGGTGCAGAAGTTGGGATCGGAGGCGCATTCGGTCGGATAGAGCTGAGGCGCAAAGGTGAAATTATTGATGTCCACGTACCCGTTCAAGCGGCTGTGAATGTCGCCGTGAGTATAACCGCTCGAGATGGACCCGCCCGAAGCGAGACTGGCGCCGAGAAGCGGAGTGCTACCTGCGCCGAGGAATGCCGTGCCTGCTCCGGAATCAAAAATAGAGAAGGGCAGCCCGGATTGGATGATGGTGACTCCGCTTACGCCCCATCCGCCCAGCACGACACGCTTGAACCCGGTGGACTTGGAGAAGAAGGGCAGGTCGTAGACATAGCTGACGGAAAGACGGTGTGGCCGATCGAAGTCGGAGAGGCCGCGGGAAGCGTTGATGTCGCTCTGGTCGTTGTAAGCGGTATTGAAAGCGGTGTTACCGGTGGAAGTGGCGTCGGTGGACTTGGACCAGGTGTAGGCCGCCTGGAAGTAGCCGCGCGACCAGCGGCGCGAAACCGTGGTCTGTAGCGAGTGATAGTGCGAGTAGGCATCGTTGGCGAAAAGCTGATAGCCGGAATAGCCGTTGAGGCCCGGCGTCGGAGTGCGGGCGATGGCGTTGGCGAAAGTGTTGGCGGTAATCGGCAACTGACTGCCGTCAGCGAGCGTAACCAAGACCGGATTGGCCGGCGTGGCGTCGAGAGACTGAATGGCGTCGCGTGTTTCGCGCAAGTGAATGGCGTGCGTGCCGACGTAGCCGACTTCGAGGACCCAACTCTTTCCGAGCGAGCGCTGAACGGTGAAGTTCCACTGCTGGGTGTTGGGAACCTTGAAATTGCGCGGCACTTCAAGCATGAAGAGGCCGACGGTGGAGCCGTCGTAGACCGGAGTCTGCGTAGTGTCGGTGGTGGGATTGCCGCTGCCGTCGACGAAACCCTGTAGGTGAGAAAAGACCGGAGTGAACGAAGGATCCAAGGTTCCGGCCGGGGGAAGAGCGTTGGGCGGTGTGAGGAAGAAGTTGCTCAGGCTGCCCGGGCCGCCACCGCCAAAGGCGATGGGCAGGAAGGGTGACTGGAAACTGAGCTGGTCGATGGCGCCGACGTCCTCGCGGACGAAGTAGATACCGTAGCCGGCGCGAATCGTGGTGTTGTGATGACCAAAGACGTCATAGGCCAGGCCGATGCGCGGACCGATGCCAGTGGAGTAGCGATTGTTGAAAGTGGAATTGTCCGCCGTGCCAGAGAGACCGGACAAGTTGAGGCTGTTGACGCAGCCCGGATAGACCATCGGAGTCTGGTTCTGCAGCGTAAGTGAGGACTGCACGTTGCCAATGTGGCAGGCGCCGTCGGTCCATGCGCCAAGAAATTCGGTGCGCAGGCCGAGGTTCAGAGTCAAATTGTGAGTGGCCTTCCAGTCGTCTTGCGCGAAGAGCGCAAAGTTGTTCTGACGGTACTTGTGATTGAAAACGCCGCCGCCGCCGAAGCTGAAGGCCGGAGCGCCGAGGAGGAAGTCCTGCCAGTCGGTGTTGCCGTCGGCGGTGTTGACGAAGAAGAGCTGGCCGTTGAAGACTTGGGGGAAGAGCTTATCGAGATTGACGAAGTTGACTTCGCCGCCGAAGCGAACCACGTGGGAACCGTGCACCCAGGAAATGGTGTCGAGGAAGGTATAGTTGTTCTGTTCGTTGGCGGTGTTGGCTTGCGGGGTGGGACCAATCTGGAAGCCCGAGCTGCCGAAGGTAAATTTGTAAATGCTGCTCGTGAGGTTACTCGTCGGGCGATCGATGCCGAGGTCCCCTACGGTGACGGGGTCGTTGTTAATGGCGGAATTGTTGATGTGGTTGAAGCCAAAGCGGACTTCATTAACCAAATTGGGCGAGAACAAGTGGGTCTCGGTGAAGTTGAGGAAGCGGCTGCGGACCGGCAGGGTGTAAGGAAAGTTGAGGTCGGAAGCAGCGATGCTGCCGCCTAGAGAAGACTGCAGGCCACCGGCGCCAAAAGGCTCAAAGGTTTCCGAGTTGGAGTAGAAGAAGCGGAAAGACAGCTTGTCGCCGCCGCCGTTGAATTCGCGGTCCCAGTTGGCAGTGAACTGATCGTCGGTGAACTTGCCGGGCGAGCTGTAACTAAAGGTGCCGAAGCCGCTGCCGTCGTCGGTAACGCTGGGAATCAAGTAGCCGTTGGAAGCGCCGCCGAACTGATTGCTCTTGAAGTTGAGAAGGGCCAGGGAGACGGGATCGAGGCTGGTCACGCCACTGGGCAAACCTGCTGGAAAAAATGTGGAAATGAGGGAGGCCTCGGAGCGATCAAGCGGGATCGCCGGAATACGAGTGCTGATGATGGTGCCGGGGGCGTCGCCGCTGCGCTGGCGTGCGCCCTGATAGTTGACAAAGAAAAAGCCGGCCTTTTCGGTGCCGACCGGGCCGCCGAGGCTACCACCAAAAATATTCTGCTTGAGAACGGGGCGGGGCTGGCCGCCGGCATTGAGAAAGTATTCGTTGGCGTTGAGAACGTCGTTGCGGAAGAATTCGTACGCATCGCCATGAAATTGACGGGTGCCGGACTTGAGAATGGCGTTGATGTTGCCGCCGCCATTGCGGCCCTGAGTCGCGTCGTAGAGCGAAGTTTGAACTTTGAATTCCTGCACCACATCGGGGTTGGGAAGCGGAGTGTTTGTGAGCTGAGCTACGTTGTAGTCGGTGGCGGAGATGCCTTCGATGAGGTAGTTGTTGTTGTCTTCACGCTGGCCGTTGACGATGATGCGCACATCGCCGCGGCCCAGACCGGTGGAGCTGTTGAGTTCGCTTTGCGCGCCAGCGGAGAGGTTGAGGAGCTGCTGGAAGTTCTGCGTGGCAAGTGGAAGCGTGCGCACCGCGTTGGAGCCGATGGACTGGCCGGTAGTGGCGTTGGTGGTTTCGACGGCCGTGACATCCGCGGTGATTTCGACTTTTTCGGAGACCGAGCCGGGCTTAAGCGAGATGGTGATCCTGGTAGTTTCGGTCACGCGGACATCGATGCCTTCAGCTTTGGCTTGCGAGAAACCGGACTTGTTCACGACGGCGTAGTAGGACCCCGGCGGAAGAAGAGTGGCGACGAAAGAGCCGTCGGCGGCAGTGGGAATTTTGCGGACCAGAGTTTCGGTGGCGGTGTTGATGATCTGGACTTCCGCGTCGGCTATGCTGGAGCCAGAAGAGTCCACGACCACGCCGCTGATGGCGCCGGTGGCGCCGCCTTGAGCATTGGCTGAACCGCCGGAAAACAGGCCGAGAATTGCGAGTAGAAACACCCCGAGCGTGAACTTCAGACTGCGATGCATTATGTTTTTCCCCTAACTTGATTGCACTGCACAGACTCAGGGCTGCGTCGGAGTCCCGAGGCCCTTCTGATCCCACCCCCGGAGCAGGATCAAAGGAACAGCGCGGGAGGCTTGGACACTGCCCCCTAGGATTGAAACTAGTGTTTCAATTTCGGAGTGTCAAGAAGCTGAGCACGCAACGTTTCCATACGATCGATCTGAGAATTCGCGGCGAAGCCCGATGGAAAATGGCGCAATGCCGTACTCCGCTGTTGACATGGTCTTGACAAGACTGGCTTGACTGGCCCGCAACGGGCAGCCAGTATGGTTCGAGCCATCACCGGGTCGTCGTCCTGCCAAGGTCACGCCAAAGTCAGTTTCTTGATAGTAGGTAACCTCCGCACCCGCGCAGGCGTCCTACTTAATGGACGGGGTCCCCGCCAAGGGGGTGAGCAATGGCCAGCCTTCGTAGGGCTTTTCCAAAGTTAATTCTAGGTTTTTTGATCGCCGGCGGTGTTGGCGGGGGATCCGCCATTGCGGATACCGGCCATGCCCGAATTGTGCGCTTGAGCCTGGTACAAGGCGATGTGCGGTTTGCGCGGGATGTGAAAGGCGACCCTCTGAACGACTCCTCGCAGTTGAACTGGGAAACAGCAGCGCTGAACCTGCCGATCCGGCAGGGGTACGTAGTGGCGACCGACAACGGGCGCGTGGAAGTGGAGTTTGAGAATGGCGCGCTGGCGTTTCTAGCGGAAAACACGGTGCTGCAGTTTTACGACTTGTCGAGCGAAGACGGCGGGCTGACTACGCGACTGATTCTGCGGCAGGGATCGGCGGCGTTTTACGTGAGTCCGGCGCGCGGGGATTATTTCAGCGTGACCGGCGGCGACTTCAGCGTAGAAGCGGAATCGAAGACCACGTTCCGGATGAACAATTTTGACGACGGGAGCAACGTGAGCGTGCTGCACGGACGCTTGACGGCGTTGGCGAACGGGAAGAATACGTCTCTTGCGAAAGGCGACGAATTTTCGGTGCGTGCGGGAGAAGCGGATTCGAGCGAGGTCGCGCGCGCCGGAGAAAATGATGAGTTTGATCAGTGGGCGGCGGCGAGAATCTCGACGTCGTTAGCGGCTACAAACGCCTCGATGCAGTATTCGAACGGCGGCGGATACGTTTCCGGATACGGCGATTTGTATACGTATGGAGCATGGTTCCCGGTGGCCGGTTATGGCAATTGCTGGCGTCCATACGGAGTGGGATTCGGCTGGTCGCCGTTTGACAATGGCTCTTGGTATTACGACCCGTTTTTTGGATGGTCGTTCCTGGGCGGGTATTCGTGGGGTTGGCTGCCATATCACTACGGCGGATGGATCTTTCAATCGGGAACGGGCTGGGTGTGGAGCCCATCCGGAACGCGCGGCGGACCGGGGCTCGGCAGATGGCAACCGGTGACCGGAGTGTGGATGCGGGCTTCCAACGGCACGACCGGAATTGTGCCGGTGCATCCGCTGGATGGGCGCGGGAAAACGCCGCTAAATCTTTCGCAAGGCTTGTATTCGGTGACCACGCGGGGCGTGACGGGACAGATCGCGCCGCAGAGCGACGCAAGGTGGAAAGTGGAAAACAAGCCGGGGCGCGAAGTGATACAAAACCAGTTGGCGGCGGCCTCGGCACCAACGCGGGTTTCGCGGACGATGGTGGCGAGTACGGGCGCCGGTGCACGCGGAGCCAACGGCAATGGATCGACGATTGTGTTTGACCGGAACGAAGGACGCTTTGTGAATTCGACGAATGCGCGGTCAGGCGACGCGACGCGTTCCGCAACGGCTGCGGAATCCGGCAACGCAAATGCGCAAGAAACGCAGCGTGGGATGAAGGTCTATCCGACGCAGAGTCGAAGCGGAAACGACGCACGGGTTCCCCCGGCGACGGACCGGATGAATGCGCGGGAAGGACAAGGACGACAGGTCGCGCCGGCAACAAGGACGGTGCCGTCTCCGCCGAACGTACCGCGCTCGGTAACGAATGAGCGCGCATTCAATCAGGCCGGCGGCGGGCAAAGTGGCGGCGGGCGCAGCGGAGGGGGAATGGGAGCTTCCGGAGCTTCAGGCGGGGGCGGTTCAGGGCCTTCACGCGGCTCGGCTTCGTCAGGTGGCGGTGCGGGAGCATCGAGCGGCGGCGGTGGAAGAAGCTCTGGCGCTGGAAGTTCGGGTGGCGGCGGTGGACGGCCGCACTGACCATCAACTCGTTCATTCTTAATGTTGAAGAAAGGCTCCGCGGCGAGCCTTTCTTTTTTTTGGCCACCTCTTAGGAGAAGAGGAAGCCAGCGTAACCGACCACTTTTCGCGTGTCCCCGGAGTAGGCAGCAGACGTTGTGTGTCGCACCAGTTCAACCTTGTTTGCGCCAATGTGCCGCAAGGCGTTCAGCATGGCCACCGTCGGGCCTAAGCCGCACATAGAGATTTTTTCTTTGTGACAAATTTCGTAGAGACCTTTTGCATCGAAGGCGAGGATTTTTTCGATGGCGAAGTTATCCTTGCGGATGGTTGTGGACTGATCTTCGTAGTGATTGAAGTCGGTGGTGGTAAGCAGCAGGACATCGTTTTCTTCCGCAAGAATTTTGCCGAGAGCGTCGCCTACCTCAGCCAATGCGTCAAAGCAGAGAGTGCCCAGAGCGATGGGGACAAAAGTGAAATCGGAATCGAGCACCTGCAGAAAAGGAAGCTGGACTTCCAGAGAGTGTTCGCTTTCGTGGGCCAGAGCGTCTTCGCAAAGCAGCGGGCACGCATGCGCTATTTTTGCGGCGAGGCCGGAATCGATTGCGGCATCGCCGAGCGGCGTGCGCCAGACGCCTCGCGAGAGCATAGCGGCGTCTTCGCCGTAGGGAAAATGCCTGACGCCCAGAATAATGATGCGTTTGGGAAAATGGATGTGCGCGAAGACGGCGCCGGCAACAGCTCCCGAATAAACGTAGCCGGCGTGAGGGACCAGGCAAGCACGGACACGCGACTTTTCGGTCTGGTCGTCGGGCGGGACGTATTTGTGAATCAGAGCAGCAAGAGCGTGAGGCTCAGCGGGATAAAAGGCGCCGGAAACTGCGGGAAGGCGAAGCATGATGGCTCCGCACGATTACGAGGCTTTGGTCGGTTTGCCTTTGACCTTGAGAGCCTTCTTCGAATCGGGATCGTAAAAAACAGTAACTTTGTCGCCGTACTGATAGCCGCCCTTGTCGATGATTTCGAGCATCTTGGCGGAGGCGGCTTCCGAGAGCGGGAAGGTTTCGATGGCCATATCGTTGCCTTTGGCGCGGACGGTGATTTGCGCGACGGTGGCGTTGACGACAGTACCTTCAAATTTAGGTTGAGAGATTCTGTGCGGCTTGATGGTATTGACGATGATGGGAACGGCGGTGTCGACGGCGGCGCCCACGATCGGCGCGGGGACTTGCGCGTTCGCGTAAGCGGCAGAACAAGCGGCAATAGCAGCGAGCATCGCGGCACGGACGAGAACGGGTTGGCGCAAGAGTTTCATTCAGAGTCGTCGGTAGCGATACGCAATGATTTCAGGAAGCGAATGTCTTGCGGCGTCATGGCGAGTTTCGCGACGGCGCGCTTTTCCGATTCAGATTCGTTGAAAGAATCTTGATCGACCTGGATGCGCAGCGATTCGAGGAAGCGGCGGTCGAGCGTGGTGAGGCGGGAGTCCTGCTGACCTGCGGCGTCGCGGCGAGCCAAGCCGATGGTGGCGTCGAGCTTCAGCACGATGTCATAGCCGTGCGCCCGGACACCAGCGATCGCGCCGGTGATGCGGTCCGACTCGGAAACCGTGTCGTTGATCGCGTGGCCGAGTTCGCGAAGCAGGTTTTTCAGGTGATCGTCAAGTTGCAAGGCTGGCTTCTCCCCTACCGCAAAGCGATTGTAGGACGCTGCTAAGTTGGATACAAGACCGTGTGTGGCCGTTGTCTCCAAAGTGTTCACAGCCCTTTGGGACAGGGGTAGGGCGGCCGAAACCGGAAAGCTGGCGGCCGGTGCGCTAAAATGAGTGGATATGGCCGCGACCAATTTAGCGCCAGCAGCACCCAGGCAGCGAAGCGGGTTCGGGCGATTCTGGCTTGCCCTGAGACAGCTGTTTCATGAGCTGGTGGGTGCGGTGTTTGCGGTATT
>DASSYL010000085.1:0-3242 GCA_035703315.1 Candidatus Acidiferrum sp.
TGCCGGTGTTTCGCTCCTGTGTTTCGCCATGTATCCGCTGCTTGGCGTTTCATTTTTTCCGCGCACCGATCCGGGCCAATTTGTGATCAACCTCAAGGCGCCCACCGGAACGCGCGTGGAGCTTACGGAAGATTACGTCAAAAAAATTGAAGACATCGTGCGCGAGCTAGTGCCCAAGGATGAATTGCAGATCATCGTGGCCAACATCGGCGTTACGCCGGACTTTTCTTCGATCTACACCTCCAACTCGGCGCCGCACACCGCTTTTGTCCAAGTCAGCCTCAGGGAAGAGCACAAAGTCGGCAGCTACGAGTACATGCGGCGCGTGCGCGACCGGGTGTCCCGAGAATTGCCGCAAATCTCGACCTATTTCCAGTCCGGAGGCTTGGTGGATGCGGTCTTGAATCTTGGCTTGCCCGCTCCGATCGACGTGCAAGTCAGCGGCAGCAACATGAAGCAAACATACGTAGCCGCGGTGGAAATGGCCTCTCGGATCCGGCAGCTCAAAGGCGTTAGCGACGTACTCATCCCGCAGGACATCGACTACCCCGCACTGCAACTCGATGTGGACCGCGAAAAGGCCAGCCAGCTTGGCCTTTCCCAGAAAGAAATCGTCGACAACGTCATCACAGCGCTCAGCTCCAACGGAATGATCGCGCCGAACTACTGGATCGATCCTAAGAACGGCAACCCGTACCTGCTCACCGTGCAGTATCCGGAAAATGCCGTGAGCACCATGACCGACTTGAAGCAGATTCCGTTGCGCGGCCCAAGAATTTCGCAGCCCACATTTCTCGACAGCGTTGTGAAGGTGAGCGCCATCGCTTCGCCGACCGAGGTAGACCACTATCAGCTGTTTCGCGTGATCGATTTGTATGTCGCGCCGAAAAAAGAGGACCTCGGCACGATTACCGGCCAAATCGAGGACGTTCTCAAAAACACCAAGATGCCAGAAGGGGCGCGCGCAACGCTGCGCGGCTCGGTGCAGGGCATGCGCGCGTCATTTAAGAGCTTCGGCATCGGGCTAATTTTGTCCGTAGTGCTGGTGTATCTGGTGCTGGTGGCGCAATTCGCGTCGTGGACCGATCCCTTCATCATCTTGTTGGCGGTGCCACCCGGCCTCGCCGGAGTTTTATTGTTCTTGCTGGCCACGCACACCACGCTCAACGTGATGTCCCTGATGGGCGTGGTGATGATGGTTGGCATCGTGGTGTCCAACAGCATTTTGATCGTCGAGTTCGCGCGGCACTTGCATCACGAGGGCAAGCCGCTCAAGGAAGCCGTCTCCTTGGCATCGCGTTTGCGTTTGCGGCCCGTGCTGATGACCTCACTCGCCACGCTGTTGGGATTGATTCCGATGGCGCTAGGGGTTGAGGCGGGCAGCGAACAGTACGCCCCGCTCGCCCGCGCCATTATCGGCGGACTGCTCGTCTCCGTCGTAGTGACCGTATATCTGGTGCCGGCCGCCTACTTGATCGTGCACCGCAAGGAAGAGCGCACGAATGAGGAGGCGCAAGCCTGATGCCATTCCCATTGAGACCGACTCGAAGCGAAGTGTGTCGGCTGATGCTCATGCTGTGCGTCGCCGTGCCGTTGCGGGCGCAGACGCCGGCCGCTCCGAGTTCTCCCGCAGCCGCCCCAAAACCGCCGGCGCAACGTGCAGCGGCGGTGGATACCCCCTTGAGTCGCAAGCAGGCAGAGGCTCTGGCACTCAAAAATAATCCGCAGATCACGGTGGGCAAATTGCGCGCGCTCGCTGCGGCGCAGTACGTCAGAGAACAGCGCTCGGCTCTCTTGCCGACCGCGTACTTGAGTCTAACTGGGGTCGACGCCAGTGACCGCGCACGCATCGCCGCGGGCGCTTTGAACAATCCCATCATCTATCCGCGCGCCGCGACTGGCGCAGCAGTAAGCCAGTTGATTACCGATTTTGGCCGCACCACAAATCTGGTTTCCAGCGCTAAATCCGCCGCCAAATCCGAAGAAGAAAATTCGGCAGCCGACACGGCGCAGATCATCATGGTCGTCGACCAGGCCTACTACAACGCGCTGGAGACCCGTGCCTTGTTAGAAGTGGCACGGCAAACCGTCGATGCCCGCCAGTTGATTGTGGACCAGGTCAGCGCGCTGACCCAGGCCAAGTTGAAATCCGAACTGGACCTGAGCTTTGCAAACGTCGACTTGGCTCGCGCCAAGCTGTTGCAACTCGAAGCCCGCAACAATGCGGAAGCCTCGCTGGCAGTTCTTTCCGCGCTCCTCGGCTATCCGGATCAACAGAATTTCGAGCTGGTCGAGTCTTCCCGTGTGCCGGAACAGCCGGAACCCGACGTTACGCCGCTGATCTTGGCGGCCATGCAGCACCGGCCTGAAGTTCTGGCTTTACAGGATCAGCTGGATGCCGCCGAAAAATTTGGCCACGCGGAGCATGATCTGTGGCGACCGACCGTGAGTGCCCTGGGCACGGTTGGCGTGGCGCCGGTGCGCAACGAAAATCTTCCCAATTGGTACGGCGCGGTCGGCGTCAACGTGAACATCCCGGTCTTCAACGGCTTTCTATACAACGCCCGCGCGAAGACAGCTGACTTGCAAACGGAAGTGGCGAAACAAAAATTGATGGATCAGCGGAACAACATCGCGCGCGACGTCCGCACATCCTGGCAGGATTCCCAGCGTGCCTATGAGAAGCTCGCGGTTACCAAGCAGCTTCGCGAACAAGCCAATCTCGGCCTGAATCTGGCGCAATCCCGCTACAACTTGGGCCTCGGTTCCATTGTGGAGCTTGGCCAGGCTGAGCTCCAAAAAACCGAAGCCGACATCGCCGACACCGACGCCCAATATCAGTACCGCTTGACCCGCCTGGTACTCGCCTATTCAATTGGTGAGCCGAACTAGGCAGGCACCCGCACACGACCTGGGATGCGGTTCCATCGGGGAACTGGCGACCAATCACGACGACCAAGAGAACTCAGGGCGGTACGGAGTTTTCCTGCTGGACCCCGTCGTTGACCGCTTGTTTGTCACTAAAATTCCGCTCAACCCGTAACCCAAGGCGTCTCAGCTAGTTCCCTTGTAACAATTCCTGTTACCGGATATTCACATTCGATTGACGTCTCCGTAAGACGCTGAACCTACGTTACCACCGCGGGGTAAGTTCGCGTACTCACCAGGTTATTCCGAACTGAAAATTGCAGAAACGGAAGGATGACCGCTCGCGCGGTCAATGAGAGAGGAAATGAAAAAAC
>DASSYL010000394.1:0-10650 GCA_035703315.1 Candidatus Acidiferrum sp.
CAGCAGGATAGCAAACGCCGACTCTCCTGGCAGGAGTCCCCATTTTGAAACTCCACCCCTGACCCAACCGCGGCCCAACCCCCTTTTTTGCTCCACTTATGATGTTTGCTATGCAGATATCCTCTGGTGTTCACCACGAAGCCGTCCGGCATCCCGACTTTCCCTCGCTCCGTCAAAATCCCCCGTCAAAATTCGCATGGAGTGCTTTGTTTCGATATTCTGGTGCTCCTTTGTGCAAAGCGGTTCTCATATCCCCTTGTTTTTCAATCACTTACGGATTTTTTCCGCAAAAACACCAGGAGTGACTGTCCAGCACCGGCGTCGCAGGTTCCGATAGCCAGGCGTTACCGGAGGGCTTTGCTATAATTTGGCGACACTATGACCAGGAACGCCGCCGAAATCGCCATAGCGCCGGAAGTCATGGCCAAATACGAGGTCGTGATCGGTCTCGAAGTCCACGTCCAGCTCCTGACCAAAACCAAAATCTTCTGCGGCTGCTCCACCCAATTCGGCGACGCGCCGAACGTCAACACTTGCCCGGTCTGCCTCGGACTCCCCGGCACCCTCCCCGTCCTCAACAAGCGCGCCGTCGAACTCGGCATGCAAGCCGCGCTGGCGCTGAATTGCACGGTGCATGAGCATTCGCGCTTCGCCCGCAAAAATTATTTCTATCCCGATCTGCCCAAGGGCTACCAGATCTCGCAGTACGAATTGCCGCTCGCCACCGACGGCCATATCGATATCGAAGTCGGCGGGGCAAAAAAGCGCGTCGGTATCACTCGACTGCATCTTGAAGAAGACGCCGCCAAAAATCTCCACGAAGGCTTCAAGGACTCCGCTAGCAAGGGCTATGTCGACTACAACCGCTGCGGCACTCCGCTCGCCGAAATCGTCAGTGAGCCGGACATGCGCGCGCCGGAAGAAGCCTACGCGTACCTGACCGCGCTGCGGCAGATCATGCTCTACACCGGCGTCAGTGACTGCAACATGGAAGAAGGCTCGCTGCGCTGCGATGCCAATGTCAGCGTTCGCCTGAAGTGCGCGAAAGAATTTGGCACCAAAGTCGAAGTCAAGAATCTCAACTCCTTTCGCTTCTTGGTCAAAGCGCTCGAACACGAAATCGAGCGCCACATCGGCGTCATCGAAGGCGGCGGCAAAATCTTCCAGGAGACGCGCCTGTGGCATCAGGCCGAAGGTTATACCGTGTCCATGCGCTCGAAAGAAAAGGCGCACGACTACCGCTATTTCCCGGAGCCCGATCTTCTTCCGGTGCACGTAAGTGCCTCGTGGCGCGAAGCCGTGAAAAACGCCCTGCCCGAACTTCCCGCGGCAAAGCGAGACCGCTTCGTTGCCAGTTACGGTGTGACTCCCTACGACGCCGGTGTCCTCACCGACTCCGCCGATCTCGCGCACTATTTCGAGGAAGCCGTAAAAGCGGGCGCACCGGGCAAAGCCGCTGCCAACTGGATGCAAACCGAACTCCTGCGCCGCCTCAACGACAGCGGAAAAGAGATCACCGCGAGTCCGGTTACTCCTAAAGGCTTAGCCGAGCTGATTCAACTGGTCGAAGGCGGCACAATCACCGGAGCCGTCGCCAAAAAAGTTTTCGCCAAAATGTTTGAAGACGGCCGCAGCGCCGCGCAAATCGTCGAAGCCGAAGGCCTCGCCGCACAAGTCAGCAGCGATTCGCTCGCGCAAATCGCTCGCGAAGTGATCGACAAAAATCCCGATAACGTCGCCAAATACAAATCCGGCAACGAAGGCGTCTTCAAGTTTTTTGTGGGTCAGGTAATGAAAGGAACCCGCGGCCAGGCCAACCCCCAAGCCGTCAACGACGTGCTAAAGAAGTTGCTCGGCTAAATGTAGCAGCGGCTTTATGCCGCTGCCCTTTAAGGACTACCAATGCTGAAAATTGGACAAAATGCCCCAGACTTCACGCTAAAGAGCGACGCTGGCACGATTACTTCCTTGCACGACTTTCAAGGCAAACGCGTTGTGCTGTTTTTCTTCCCCAAAGCTAACACTCCCGGTTGAACCACCGAAGCGTCCGAGTTTCGTGACGCAAAGAAAGACTTCGACAAGCTCAACGCAGTGATCCTGGGCGCTAGCCCCGATCCCGAAGCAGCGCTGGCCAAATTCAAGACCAAGCAAAAGCTGAATTTTCCGCTGGTCGGCGATCCCACGCGCAAAATGATGGAAGCCTACGGCATCTGGCGTCCGAAGAAATTCATGGGCCGCATCTTCCCCGGCACCGTCCGCAGCACATTTTTGATCGGCACCGGCGGCAAAATCGAACACATCTGGGATCCTGCCAAGGCCAAAGGCCACGCCGCCGAAGTGCTAGCCAAAGTGAAGGAACTTGGATAACGGGTATTGACCATTCCGAACTTGCCGCCGGAGGCAGGCGCAGCGAAGAATCTGCTTTTTCTTCTGTTCAGAGCGAACAGCGCAACTCGCCGGAATCGGAAGCTGGCTCAAACAGCAGGTTGTCAATCAAGCGAGTCTTGCCAATAAAAACGGCCAGCAAAAGGTAAGCCGCAGCATGCGCATTAAGGCGCGCGACCGATTCAAATTTATCGGCGTCCGCCACTTCGACGTAGTCCACGCGGGCCAGCCTTTCCTTGGCCAGGACGTTGCGAACTGAGTCCTCGAGAGAAAGCGCATCGCGAGTACCCGCTGCAATCTCACTGCGAGCGGCTTCCAGCGAACGATACAAAATAGTTGCAGCGCGGCGCTCCTCGGGATTCAAGTACGCGTTGCGTGAAGAAAGCGCCAGACCATCCGGCTCACGCACAATCGGACACAGAACCAGCTCCACGTCGGCGTTCAAGTCCTGCAGCATGCGCTGAAGTATCCGCGCCTGCTGCGCGTCCTTCCGTCCGAAAAACGCATACTGCGGCTGCGCGATCTCGAAGAGTTTGTGAACGACAGTAGCGACGCCGCGAAAGTGTCCCGGCCGCGAACGGCCTTCGAGGCGATCGCTCAGTCCTTCGACGGTGACGTACGTAGTAAATCCCGGCGGATAGATTTCTTTCGCATCCGGAGCGAACAAAATATCCACTCCGGCGGCTTCCAGCTTCGCTACGTCGGTCTCAAACGTACGCGGATACTTGGAGAGGTCTTCGTTGGGGCTGAATTGCGTGGGATTTACGAAGATAGATGCAATGACTTTGGAGCAGTTAGATTTGGCGCGGCGCAACAGCGACAGGTGGCCTTCGTGCAGGGCGCCCATGGTGGGCACCATGCCGATGACGTGATTTTCCGCGCGCGCTTGCCGCGCGGCCTGTTTCATCCAGGAGACGGTGCGAATGATTTCCATCGGCGGGAGTCTAGCAGGTTCGCTCCGGCAAATTGCTGAAACGGAGAATCATGCGGAGGCCGCCGAGGTTGTGGCGCGTTGGCGGTAGTAATGCATGAGATCGGTGAGGAGAGGCTTGTAACCGAGCTGGCGCAGCAACGTGGCGACTTGTCCGCGATGATAAGTGCCGTGATTGGCCAAATGCTGCATGGATTGCCAGAGCGGATTCTTGTACACGCCGAAATTAAAGGTTTTGTATTCGAGGACGCGATCGAGATCGGCTTGCGTGACGCTGTTGGCGAAGGCAAGAAGCTTTTCCGCATGCGGCGTCCAGAATTCACGCAAGGTTGCGACAGTCTGCGCGGAAGAAGTATCGGGGAACGAAGTTGGCTTACGGCCCTCGAAGCGTTCGAGCCACACGATTTCGCCGCCGCAGACATGGGCGAGTGTGTCGCGCACGGAAGAAAAACTGGAGCCGAGCGGCTTGGTGAATTGTTCGTCGCTGAGTTGCGCGGCAGCGTCGAGCGAGCGCTGGTTGGCCCAGTGGTTGTAATCGAACAGGCAGCGGGTGAGTTCGGGAGTCATCGGTCGCTCCGATCTGCGCAGGCAAGATTGCCTGCGCTACGAGTTAGTCAGTGAGTTCGACGTCGAAGTTGATTTCTTTGCGGGACGCGCGCGGTTCGGGCATGTGATAGGACTCGGCGTCGGAAGGGAAGCTGCCGCGGCGTACGTCGGTGCAATATTCGCGTACGGCGCTGGAGATAATTTCGCTGAGATTGGTGTACTGGCGCGCGAATTTCGGCAATGGGCTGAAGCTGAGTCCCAGCAAATCGTGGATGACGAGAATCTGGCCATCGCATTCGGGGCCAGCGCCGATGCCGATGGTGGGGATGCGCAATTCGCGTGTGATGAGCGCGGCGAGTTCGCGCGGAATTCCTTCGAGCACGATGGCGAAAGCGCCGGCGGCTTCCACGGCGCGCGCGTCGCGAACGAGCTGCTCGGCGGCATCCGGAGTTTTGCCCTGCACCTTGAAGCCGCCCATGGCGTGCAGCGATTGCGGCGTGAGGCCAACGTGGCCCATGACGGGAATTTCAGACTCGGTGAGGCGGGCGATTAGCTCAAGACGGCGCTCGCCGCCTTCGACCTTGACGGCTTCGGCGCCGGCTTCTTTTACAAAGCGAACCGCGTTGCGGACGGATTCGCCTATGTCGGAGTGGTAGCTGCCGAAAGGCATGTCCGCGACGACCAAAGCGCGCTTGGTTCCCTTGCGCACGGCGCGCGTGTGATGCAGCATTTCGTCCACGGTAACGGGCAGCGTGGTTTCATGGCCGAGCATGACCATGCCGAGCGAATCGCCTACCAGCAGAACTTCGACGCCAGCTTCATCAAGCAAGCGGGCGGTCGGATAGTCATACGCCGTGAGGCAGGTGATTTTGGTGGAGTCTTGGGGGCGAAGAGTTTTTCGGTGAAGCAGCGAGGGCACGGTGATCTTGCCGTCGCTGAACTTGGACGGGACGCTCATATCTGGGCTCCGGTGCCGCTCCCTGGGTGCGAGATGCAGCCCACTACCAAGGAAAGCGTAGCAGAAATTCGCGGTGGGTGCCAAGGCGGTTGCGACTGTAGCGCGGGCGTCACGGCTACCTAGACAGATTGTCTGCGCTGGAAAAGCGAAACGCGGAATGGATGCGAGAGCTGCGGAACCGTTGGTAATGTTGGGCCCAGCTGGGGCGCAGCATGCTGCGCCGCTACGAGGAGAGATGGTTGGGGGGAGTTGAGGTTGCCTGGAAGCGGCCTTTCCATCGGGCGCCGCGGCCGAGCCAGTAGCGGATGGCGGAGAGGAGCGTCGCGTAGGAATAGAAAAGTGCGGATATCGGAAGGAGCGGGGACCAAAGTGGCGTGAGGCGATAAAACGCGATGGTGGGGAGGAAAGACGCGGTCATCAGGCACCAGGCTAGGAGGGCGGGGAGCCAGACGCGCGGAGCTTGCGCGAAGGTTAGTGCGACCGGAACGAGGAAAGTGATGGCGAGGCCTAGGAGCGTGCCGAAAAGTCGCAAAGCGGAGTAATGGAGTTGCGTAAAGGCGGTGCGGGCGATCATGTCGCGGATTTCGGCGAAGCCGGAGTAGCTGCGGAGGCTGTGGCTGCCGCGAGTTAGACCCAACCAGATATTTCCGCCGGAATATTTGACGGCGCGGGCGAGGGAGCAGTCGTCAATAATTTCACCGCGGATCGCCGAAAGGCCGCCGATGCGGTCAAGCGCGGTGCGGCGCAGGAGGATGCAGCCGCCTGCCGCGCCGGCGGTTTTGCCGCGCGGGCTGGCGATCCAGTTGGGCGGATAAAGCATCAGAAAAAAGTAGAGGAACGCGGGAATGAGCAGGCGTTCGGCGAAGGCCTGGGATTCGAGAAGGACCATGAGAGAGGTTAGGTCTAGATTGTTTTGTTGGGCGCGGGCGACTAGATGACCGAGAGTGGCAGGTGCGTGGACGACGTCGGCGTCTGTGAACCAGAAAAACTCAGCTGGCGATTTTTCTGCCGCGGCGACGCCGGAGTTGAGGGCCCAGAGTTTGCCGGTCCAGCCGGGAGCAAGGTCGGCCGCGGCGATGACGTGGAAGCGAGCGGCGGCGCCTGATTTGACGGCGGCTTGGCGGGCGAGGTCGGCAGTGGCGTCTTCGCTGTGGTCGTCGACGATAATGACGGAGAATTCGCCGGGGTAGTCCTGTTTGGCGAGAGCGGCTACGACCGGGGCGATGGAGGCGGCTTCGTCACGGGCAGGGATGATGGCGATGACGTGCGGCCAGTTTTGCGCCACGGGTAGATAGGAATGGTCGGCGTCGGCTTGCCAGATGCGCCAGAAACCTCCCCAGAAAAAGAAGAGGACGAGCCAGATGGCCAGGCCGAGAAAGGTGAGAATGGAGATTGCCATTTCTGGTTTTAGCGCGGATCGCTGGTACAGAATAGGGGAATCGGGAGCGGCGGACAAATTGTTGGCGAAGCCTTCGCAAGAAGAAAGGCATAAGGGTCAACGCAGAGTGCACTGAGTACGGAACGCTGAAGAGGGACTTTAGCGGCGGGATCGCACAGATGACGGGATGGATGCTGGGGCTGGCTGTGGTGGGCGCGCTGATTCTAGCGCTGGTGTACGTGATGGGGAGCAAGGACCGCTATGAAGAGATGACGGAGGAAGAGTTTGAGGAGGAAGTGAAGAAGAAGTCGCTGCTGGGAGCGGCGATCATGGGATTGGAAGGAACGCTGCGGAAGCGAGAGGCGACCATCATGATGGAAGCCAAGAGCCGGGTGGAAAGGGATGCGACGCCTTCGCCGGGTGATCCGCCGGAAGAAAAAACAGATTCCTCGCGTCGCTCGGAATGACAGTTGAAGCTCGGTTCGGATGGAGCGATGCAACTCTTGGAAACGCCAGCGACCGACGTGCCATGATTAAACCTTCCGCCCGGCGACGAAATGATATTTTCTGCGTGGTTTGAAGCTCCTTCCGGCGATCCCGTAACCGTCGAGGTTACGATTCCTGGGCGGGTGGCACTGGCACTCTGAGACACACGTTATCAGTGGCGCGCCTCCACTGTTACGTTGGCCTTTATGGTAGAGACTCGAACCTCCTCTTGCAGAGCCTCCAATATATCCAGCAGACCGCGAACCGCATGCTCGCCGCCATTGCACCTGAAAATTCGGCGCCTCCGCTTAGCGGGAGTCGCTTTTTCCCATGGAGGGCAACCTCATTCGCGTGTTTTTAATCGCGGCCTCACTGGAAAAACGACAAGAGCCATACTGCCACCGTTCGCTATTGTGATGATCCCTCAGCCCGAATCTCGTATTCACTCTGTAGCAATCCTCCGCTATAGCTGCGCGTTACAACGTGACGAAGGCTGATGTCGCGCGGCAGGGGGCCAAATAACGGGATGCCCGCTCCGATCAGCACAGGCAAGCGTGTGATCACGAGTCGGTCGATGAGTCCGGTAGCGAGGAATCTTTGGATGGTGAGGCCGCCATCGATGTACGCATGCTTGAAGCCGCGGGAGTTGAGCTGCTTTACGATCTCTGTCGGCTCCCCCGACATCTGCTCGACCATGCTGCCTTTGACCGATGAGAAATCAAGCGGACGGCTGCTCAGCACAATCACCGGCTTCTTGCCATAGAGTGACAAGTGTCCGAGTTTCAGCACGACGTCTAAAGTCCTGCGTCCGATCACGACTACATCGACGCTAGCGAGGAACTCCTTGAAACCGTGAGGCTCCTGCTCGCCGGTATGCAAGAAATCGAGCGCATCGTCTGGCCGGGCGAGAAAGCCATCGAGGCTCACTCCGCAGAAGACTGAGAGCTGTATGGCCTGCCTCCTGACTTGACGCTAGTGTAGTTATACATAGTGCCTTGAACAAGGAAACCGAAACCACTTGGAGTGCGGTCCTTGCCTACGAGCAAAGATTGTCGAGACTCGTAAAAGACGTGCCCATATGCCACCTATGCCGGTCAGTCGACGCTCACGGCTGGACGTTGGTGATGCCTTCGGCGCCGGGCTTCGGGAAGTGCTTTTCGTACCAGCCGATGGAACGGTCGGTCCAGTCGATCTGGTGCTTGACCTCCTGGAGCCCGTGGCCTTCGCGAGGGTAGCGGACGAAGACGGCTTCCGTACCGACGTCTTTTAAGCCGATGAAGAATTGCTCGGCCTCAGCGATCGGCACGTCGTTATCGTTTTCGCCGTGAATAATTAGCGTTGGCGTGTGGGCTGCTGACACATACTTCAGGGCCGAGCGCTTCCAGGCTTCATCCATCAGCGTGCCCTGATGTAAGAATTGGCCGAATTCCATTTCTTCATATTGGTTGTAGTAGGTCATGTAGTTGTAGCTGACCAGATTCACGATTCCGGCCGTGGGAATCGCTGCCTTGAACTCATTCGTCTGCGTGATGAGCCACTCGGTGAGTTGGCCGCCGTAGCTGACACCCTCGATGCCCATGCGCTCGCGGTCGATCCAGAGATTTCGCCGCACTGCCGCGCTAACGCCGTATAGCACGTCCTGGGCTTCGTTTCCGTTCTGGTCGCCGAAGACCGCATCGGCGAATTTCTGTCCATATCCTGTCGAACCTCGGAAGTTCACGTTCAGGACCGCGTAGCCATGCGCGGCAAAGACTTGATTGCGAAAATTGAAAGCCGGGCCGTTCTGTCCATGTGGGCCGCCGTGAATATTTACGATGAGCGGGTGCTTTGAACTGGCGGTCATGCCGATTGGCTTTGTGAGAAAGGCTTCGACTTCGAACTTGTTGTCGTTGCTGATAAAAGTGAGCGATTCGACTTCGCCCAGCTGCTTCGCCGCCAGTGCGTCCGCGTTCAGGTCGGTTAGTTTTTTTGGCGCGCTGCTTCCGGTCTTCTGGTAGAGCTGTGCCAAATCGCTTGGCGAACTGTAGGTAAAGAAGAGTCCGCCGTCCTTGCTCACCGAAAATGAAAAGATGCTCCCTCTTTCCTTCGCGACATATTGCGCCGTACCGCCGTTCACTGGCAGACGCATCAGCACATTGTTCCCGTGTTCCTGCACAGTGAAATACAGTGCGCTGCTATCCGCCGACCAGTGCGGCGCGCCTTGCCGGTTATCGATCGCCGCTCCGATTTCGCGTCGGTTGCCCCCGTCGGCGTTCATCACCCAGACGTGGGTGTCCTCCATCGTGGTCTCGCGGTCGGTAATTCCGCGCCGAGTGCCGCGATAAGCAATCTGTTTTCCGTCCGGGGACCAGATGGCATCGTACTCGTTGTATTCCGTGGCGGTAATCCGCTGAATGCTCCCGTCAGCGACATTCAGGGTGAACACATCGTAGTTGAAGAATTCATCCTGATTCGGTTCGCGATTCGAGCCGAACAAAATCTTCTTGCCATCCGGAGACCAGTCGACGGAATGCTCGTCGAAATCGCCCTGCGTCAGTTGCCGCACCTGCTTTGTCGCCACGTCAACGACAAAAATATGGAGCCGCTGATTGTCGTTGAAGCGGGTCATGCCCTCGCCGGCTTCGGGCTTATAGAGATAGCGAGTAATCACCATCGGATCGCCGCTTGCTTCGGCCGCTCGCGGGTCGGGCGTCGAGGAGACAAATGCGATCTGCTTGCTGTCCGGGGACCAAGAGATCTCGTTGCCCGTACCCGGCAAGGGACTGTTTGTTCCATGCGCCTCGACCAGAAACGTCACCTCCATTCCGTCCGGCCGCACGACGAACAGTCCACCCTTGTCTCCCTGACGTCCCGAAAATGCGATCCACTTGCCGTCCGGCGACCAGACTCCGCCTCCGCCGCCGTCCTTGTCTCCTCCGACGCGCACGGATTTCTGGGTGGACAAATCCATGATCCACAATTGACCGTACGGACGCCCGGGCCGGTCACGCATGACGACGGTGTACGCGACGCGCTTCCCATCGGGCGATGCCGCCACTCCGCCCACCGACTTTAACCGCGACAGGTCGCTGCTCACGAGTCCCTGCGGCTTTGCCACTACGGCAAAACCGACCGAAACAATCGCGACCACTACGGTTAAAACTCTCACGCTCCAGCTCAAGTGCCTTGATGCTTGCATTCGTCACTACCTCCTAATTGCATCCCACACTCATTTCGCCCGGCCATCCTAGGCACCTGCCGCTCCTTCGTCAATGAGGCCGAACCGTTGCGCGAGGACGAATTGGCGTGCCGTGGCACGGAGCGCAAGGTATCAGCTACGTTTGCAGGAATACCCTTTGCCGACCGATGATTTCCAGCTAACCGACGATGCCCGTCGGAACGTGAGCGGAGCGAGTGTATACTCGCACGGACCAGTGCGGAGGTGACCGCACCTGTCGCCCTTAACTCTGCGATGGTGTAGAACCACACGCTGCAGCGGGACGAAACTTCCCCAGCTTCGAACAGCCTCACATCGCGCTCGTTCTAGGCCAGTTGATGCGGAGTATTGCGATGAATATTTCCCGCCGGAGTGCGCCGGGAAATGCTTCTGCTCCGAAGTACTCGGTGCGTGCCGGAAACATCCTCACCCCGAGAGACACGACCCTCAATGCAGCGGAGTCGGGCATCACGCGCCGCGGATATCGAAACGCTTGACCAAGCCGTTTTCGATTCGAAACACGTGACCGACCATCTTATCCGCTAGTAGACTCCCGTTGAGGTCGCGCACTACCTGGTGGACTTCGACGATCACTTCCCCATCGAGGCCGCTGGTAAACGCGACCGGCTCGACGTGCGGATCAAGCATGGCCCACTGACGGGTCCAGTAGCTGCGCACCTCATTGCGTCCACGGACATGACCGCCTTCCATGCCATTTGCCCAAAGGACATCCTCGTGCATAGCCGCAAGTACCGTTTCCATATCGCGAG
>DASSYL010000090.1:0-8651 GCA_035703315.1 Candidatus Acidiferrum sp.
ATGCCAAGGGGCTTCTGCCAATCCTGTTCGAGCGCACGCCATACGGCATTTCAGCTCCCGATAAGGGCATGAGCGACCACCTCTTCCGCTATTCGGAGATGTTTGCCGACGGCTACATTTTTGTTTTTCAGGATATTCGCGGGCGTTACGGCTCCGAAGGCAAATTCGAAATGCTGCACACCGCCCCGGACTCGAACGGCGTGAACGAAAGCACCGATGCTTACGACACCATCGAATGGCTGATCAAAAGCGTACCGAACAACAACGGCCGTGTCGGCATGAATGGAATCTCTTATCCCGGCTATCTGGTCACCATGGGTATGGTGAGTCCGCATCCGGCTCTGAAAGCGGTTTCCGAACAGGCCTGCATGGGCGATACCTGGCTTGGCGACGATTTTTTTCACAACGGCGCATTTCGCTTGAGCTATGGCTTTGAGTACACGGCGCTCCTTGAAAGCTCCAACGAAAATTTCAGCTTTCCCTTCGACCGTTTCGACATGTTCGAGTGGTACTTGCGCATGGGCGCCCTCTCCAACGCCAACGAAAAATATTTTCACGGCAAAATTCCGACCTGGAATAATTTTGTGAATCACAGCAGCTATGACGATTTCTGGAAACGCCACGCCGTCGCCTACACGCTGCACGAACCAACCGTGCCTAACTTGAACGTAGCCGGCTGGTGGGACCAGGAAGATTTCTTTGGTCCGACAATGACCTACGGACGCCTGGAGAAATCCGACAAGAAAAAGAATAATTTTTTGGTCGTAGGTCCCTGGAACCACGGCGGATGGGCTGGCGGGAAAGGTTCGTCACTCGGCGACATCCCATTTCACAACGACACGGGCGTTTATTTCCGCCAAAGAATCGAGGCGCCCTGGTTCGCCTACTGGCTGCACGACAAGGGCACTTTGCCAGTGGAGGAAGCTACTACTTTTCAAACCGGCAGCGACAAGTGGACCAGCTACGATTCATGGCCGCCGAAAGAAGCACAGGCAAAACACCTCTACTTTCGCGAGGGAGGCAAGCTCTCCTTCGATGCGCCTGCGACGGCGGCGAAAGACGCTGCGGACAGCTACATCAGTGACCCCGCACATCCTGTGCCTTACCGCCACCGCCCCGTCGACATGACCTATCCGCAGGATCATCCCGGCAGCTGGTTTACCTGGCTTGTCCAGGATCAGCGTTTCGTGGACGGGCGCCCCGACGTTTTGACCTGGCAAACCGACACGTTGCAAGACGACGTCACCGTCGCTGGCAGCGTGGTGGCAAAGCTTTTCGCGTCAACCACTGGCAGCGACGCCGATTGGGTCGTCAAACTAATAGACGTCTACCCCGAAAAAGTAGAGGAAGACTGGAAGCTCTCCGGCTTCGAACTGATGGTCGCCGACGAAATCTTCCGCGGCCGCTATCGCAACTCTTTCGAAAAGCCGGAAGCCATCACGCCGAATCAGGTCACGCCGTTTACCGTGGACCTGCACTCCACCAATCATGTCTTTAAAAAGGGCCACCGCATCATGGTGCAGCTGCAGAGCACATGGTTTCCGCTCTATGACCGCAACCCGCAAAAATTCGTGCCAAATATCTTTGCAGCGAAAGAGTCCGACTTTCAGAAAGCCACCCACACCATTTACCGCACGAAAGAACATGCTTCGCGTGTCGAAGTGATGGTTTTGCCCCATTCGGGTAAGTAGGTTTGTGCCATCGAGAAAAAAAAAGGGAGCCCAATCATTCCGGGCTCCCCGTCCTGTTTCTTAGATCCGGTGATTTACCACGATAGACGCAAACCGAGCTGCATATTCCGGCTGCCGCCGTTGAACACTTTGTTGTTCAGGAATGTTCCCGTCGCCGGCACAAAGATGTAACCGGCGTTGAGAGGATTCGTATTGGTGGCGGAATCGAGCGCGCCGTTATTCGTAGGCAGGCCGATGCTGAAGTTACGGTGGTTAAACGTGTTGTAGGTCTCGGCACGGAATTGCAGGGAGAAACGCTCCGTCAGTTTGGTGTTCTTGAAGACGCCCATGTTCCAGATGTTCAGACCAGGCGTATTGACGGTGTTGCGTCCCGTATTCGCCAGCGCGCCGACACCCGCCTGGACGAACCGTGCTGTTGGGTCGATCGCAACGTAACCGACGATGTTCGCGTCGTTGCCAGCTCCGCAGGTGGCTGGGTCGGAGACGATGCTCGTCGCGCCGCCCGCTCCCGCGTTGCATACGAAGTTGACGGCGGTTCCACTCAACCCAACGCCCGCCGGATTGAAAATCGTACGGTCCCCGGCGTTGTCTCCATTGGCGTTCGAATCCACGCCGGAAAGTGGAGTTACCGGCTGGCCGCTTTCCGCAAGATAGGACCCGTTCCACTGCCAACCATGCGCCAGAACACGCAAGAAGCCGTTTGACGTCGAAACGTTGGGCAGCTCATATACCCAAGCAATGGTGAACTTGTGAGTGATATCCAGCGCTGACCGTCCGCGCTCGTTCGGAAAGTTATAGCCGTCTTCCGCACGCCGAGGATTCACGAAGCTGCTGAACAGTTCATTCGTCGCGTTATCGATATTCTTGGAGAAGGTGTAATTGGTACGGAAATACAAGCCTTTGGTAAAGCGACGCTGGTAGTCCGCAGATACACCGTGATAGACGTTGGAACCGCTCGGCGGAAATGTCGTCACGCTGCCGAGGAATCCGTTCGGCGACAGCACGGCCGAGTTGAAATTGTCGAAGTCCAGAAGCGTGCTGGACGGCGCCGCCACCGTCACGGGTACGTCGCTTTCATTGATATAGGTTGGCAATGGCGTTATGCCACCGCCCGGAAAGCGCGGATCAAACGCCGAGCCGGAGTTCAAGCGCATCTGCACCGGCAAGCTGATCCCGCGCGTTCCCACATAGCGCACCTCGATGCTGGAATTGCGCATCAGTTCGTGTTGCACTCCCAGCGACCAGGTGATCACTTTCGGCGCGATGTGGTCTGGAATCAGGCTGCCTGTCGCGGCCCGAGCTTCGGCCGTTGTAGTTGGCGGAACATTCTCCTGCAGCAGTCCACCGCCCAGCAGAAAGCCCTGTCCCGTCGCGCACCATGCCGGTGCTCCCGGCAACGAGCACGTAATATCGGGGTTCTGTTCAGTTTGCAATTGCGGGGGCAAACTGTTGATGGCAAAGTTGTTCGGCACGACGTCGTAGGCGATTTGGCCGCCGCCGCGCACCGACCACTTGCCGCGTCCCGTTGGATCCCACGCAAAACCCACGTGCGGTCCAAAATTGTTTTTGTCCGCGCGCGGCTTGCGGAAGAAAATTCCCAGCGAAGGATCATCCGCAACGCTGTTCAACGCCTGCTTGCCTTCATCCCTTGGCACGCCGTTGTACTCGTAGCGCAACCCAAGGTTCAGCGTCAACCGTGGCGTCACTTTCCAATCGTCCTGCACGAACCAGTAGAACGCATTGTAGTTGTCCGCAACGCTTCCCGTTCCAGCGCCGCGCAATGCACCGTTCAGTCCGTCCGGCACGAAGTCGTTGATAAACGAATTTAGCGTGGCATAGTCCCATTCGCCGCGCGCTCTCGGCAGATTGTCCGTCGGCGCGATGTACTTGCGGCCTTCCACGCCAAACTTCAGCGTGTGCTTACCGCGTACATACGTCAGCGCGTCCGACAGTTGATAGATGTTCTGCGTATAGCCTTGCGGCGCCAAGCTGAAGGGCCCGACGTTGCTTCCGAATTCATCGATTTCCACGTTGGGGAAATTGGAAAATTGCGTTGGCACGATCAGATTCGGTCCGTTCAATCGTGAATACGATGCCCGGGCATCGTTCACCCACCGCGGGCTGATGCTCCAAGCGTCGGTCACGATGGCCTTCCGCGCGTCAGCGTTCTGCGATCCGGTAAACTGCGCTTGCGGCTGTACCGGGTTCACCTGCGGCAGGCGCAGGCGATCGTACAGAACGCGTCCGCGCAGCTGATGTTTGCCTAGGTTCGCATCGCCGTTCACCGTGAAGTCATGCTGGTTTGAATACGAGGGCGCAACAGACTGGAACGTCCCTACATCAACGGCTTGCCCGTTCACGCAAGCCAGTGGTTGAACCGGATCACCCGATCCCGTCGAGCAATGCGCCAGCCCGTTCGACTGCGGCGCTAGAGGGAATTGCGACAGAATCTCGCTTACCGCCGAATTCGGGCTCATCGCCTGCAACTGGGCCACTCCCGCCGCCGTCGGCATCGTCACAGAAGCCCCGGACGAAGCCAACCCTTGGTTCTGAAATTCGTACGCGCCATATACAAAGACCTTGTCTTTTTTGATCGGCCCTCCGGCGCTCGCTCCAAATCGGTTGTAGTCAGATCGATCCTTGTCAGTCGCTTGTCCGCTTTCGATGCGCGCCTTTTGCAGGTTGTCCGCTGCGTTGTAATTCCGGTTGCGGTTGAATTCCCATAGCGTGCCATGCCAATTGTTGGTGCCGGATTTTGTAACGATATTGAACAGCCCGCCGGCAGAGTGTCCGTATTCCGCCGCGAACTGGTTTGTCAGCAATGTGAACTCCGCCACCGACTCCTGAATCACCGGCTGTACTGGCCCGTTTACGTCGATTCGGTTGTCGTCTACTCCGTCAATCGAAAATCCGTTGAATCGCGGACGGGTTCCGCCGATCGATCCGCCCGAACCAAGCACGCCGCCTTGCTGGGTCGTGGTCCCTGGCGTGAACACGGCAAACTCTTTCACGTCTCCGCCCAGCGTACCTATCGGCATATCGTTAACAAGCTTCCCACTGAATGTCGCTTCCAGAGTGGAAGAATCCGTCTTCACCAAGTCTGCTCCCGCCTCGACTTCCACTACCGCGGAAACCGACCCCAGTTCCAACTCCACCTTTGTCTCTGCCACTTGGTTCGAAGCGACTTGGATTCCCTTTTGTATCGACTTCTTGAAACCGTCCTTCTCCACCGTTATCGTGTACGTCCCGATCAATAAATTCGGAAACACGTAGGTTCCGGCGCTAGAAGCTGTCGTAGCCGCTGCCACCCCGGTAGCTTCGTTTTCCACCGTCACCTTTGCGTCCTCGATCGTCGCCTGACTGTGATCCATGACGGTCACGCGAAGTGCGCCATCCAATCTCTGCGCCCGGGCCGCACTGCTCAGCAACACACACAGCATCGCTGCCAGTGCCATGACTGTAAATCTGCGCATTTGCATTTCTCCCCTTCAGGATTTAACCCGTGCGTTGCGGTTATTGGCTGGTTTACAAGCGATCTCCCGCAGTATTCCGCCCGCACAGGTTGGTTGCCTACGGAGTGGCACCTCCGCGGCCAGAGGAGACAATTTGTCCCTCAATTTTATCTTTGCCGTGTCTCAGGTCTTAAATCGCTTGTCTCGAGGCTGTTGCGGGATGGCTGAATGATAAAACAGGCGAAATCACGGTGCAGATTACACGGTCTTTAGAAATTCCTCGTTTCCCCACAGCTGTTTTCTACCGTTTTTTCAATCCTCATCCCATCTTGTGTAGAGTTCCAGCTTCTCGGCAACGGGGCCCAAATGCGCGAAACAATTTTCCCTCTTCGTTCGTATCTCTTTTTTAAAACGATTTTGTATCTTCTGCGTCTACCTTTATCAAGGGCGTGTGTATGACTGCAAATCTCATCCCCTCCCTGGACCCTCTCATGGATACTGACTCCCTCCAGGAAATCGCAACCATTCCGCGTTATGTGCGATTTGGTCCCTTTCATATCGATCGCCAGCGCCAACAGGTCTATCGCGGCGGCAATAAATTGCGGCTGCAGGGCAAGGTCTATCAAGTGCTCCTCGTCCTCATTCACAACCAAGGCGAAGTCGTTACCCGCGAGCAGCTCAAGCAGGCCCTGTGGCCCGCCGATACCCACGTCAATTACGACGCCAACGTCAACACCACGGTGAACAAGCTCCGCCAGGCGCTCGGCGAATCTACGGACAAGCCCGCGTACATCGAAACGATTCCACGCAGGGGCTACAGCTTTATTGGCACTGCTGAATTTTCGGATGCTCCGTTTCCGCGGCAAGCCGAATCCGCTCTCCTCGACGACGCTCAGGCGGCAGAGGCTGGCTCGTCGGCTGCGGCAAACCTGGACACCGCAGACAGCTCAAAAAAGTGGCTTACCCTGATCATCGTTGGCTTGATTCTGGCCGGAATCCTTCTTGGCGCCGGTGCCGCCACTCTGTGGATCAGGCATTTCAATCCCCAGCTGCGTCTCTGACGCCGCACCGGCCGTAACGCGGGACGCACCGCGACTCAGTCATTTTCTCTGAAACGCAATTCCTTTCGTGCGGCCCGCGTCCAGTCGAAACGCGTTGATGCTGCTCGCTCCGCCGCGTTCGAACACAAACTGCAACCCTTCGTCTTCAACCACAAACACATCCGTCCCCACGGGACGCAATTCCATGCGCCGCGGTGAATGCAAAAATCCGTCGCCGCTCTGAATGCTCGCGAGCTTCAACTTGCCGTCTTCCACCACCAGCTGATAGGTTGCGCGCAACTCCTCGCTGCGAAAGTTTCCTGCATACGCCGCCAATTGTTCAGTCGGCACCGGAGCGGTATCTCTCTTTTCCCGCTTTTTCCCTTCCTTTTCGCGTGCCGCCGGCTCTTTCATTTCCTCCGCCAGGTAAATATCCGCCACGCGCAGCGCGCGTTTCTCGGGCCCGGCATTTCCCAAGTTGCACAAGCAGACCACGGAAAAATGCTGCTCCGGGAATCGCAGCAGTTGCGCGCGGTAACCTCCCCACGATCCGCCATGCTCCACAATCGGCAAGCCGCGATATTTTTCCACCATCAAACCCTTCGCATAATTCAACGGCTTCCCGTTGTTCAGCTTGCCCGGCTCCTGCAGCTCTGCCAGAAAGTCCTTACCGCCGATCTTGCCGTTATAAAAGTTCTCGTCCCACTTCAACAGATCTTCCACCGAAGTATGCACCGCTCCATCGCCCGTCTGTTCGAAATACGAAACATTAATGGAATAGCCGCCTGCTTTCTCTTTCGCATCGTACGCCAGCGCGCGGTTCGGCACGATTTGCGCGTGATCGTCGCGATAAACGGTATGCTTCATCTCCAGCGGCGCAAAAATATTTTCCGCCGCAAACTCGGCCAGCGTTTTCCCGCTTACTCGCTTTACGATCACCGACAGCAGAAAAAATCCAGAATTGCTGTACAGCCATTCGCTGCCCGGTGCAAAATTCAGCGCCTTCTGGTTCGCAATGATTCCGAGCGCATCCCCATCTGTCGTCACGCCGTCGGTATTAATCCCCGCCAGCTCAAACAGCGTCAGGTAATCGCGTAGCCCGCTGGTATGGTTCAACAAGTGCAAGATCGTAATCTTGTGCCCATAATCCGGAATCTCCGGCACATATTTTCGGATGTCGTCGTTGATCGAAAGCTTACCCTGTTTTTCCAGCAGCAGAATGCTTGCCGCCGTGAACTGCTTCGACGTCGAGCCGATGTCGAACACGCTCTGCGGCACAATGTTCACGTTTTCCTCGATGTTCGCCAGCCCATAGCCCTTCTCATGAACAATCTTTCCGCCGCGCGCCACCGCCAGCGCGCATCCGGGCGACCCCGGCTTCGCCAAATCCGCAAACACCTCGTCCACCGCCGCGCTCTTTTTTTCCTGCGCGCATGCGGCCTCACCCGATGCCGCGGTCGCAATCGCCGCCAGCACAAGTAACCGAGCGAACCGCGCAGATTTCGTAATATGCATTTTCACTTGGCTCCTGTCTTCGAAACGCATCGGAGTCTATCCGCAAACAATTCTTCCGCGCAACGTGCAAGCGCTTCCGCCCTGGCTCTTCCTCTGCTACATTCTCCCGAATGCTCACTGCCATTACCCGCGCCGTCAGCCCATCTCTCGCGCAATGCGAACTCAGCTTCATCCCGCGCCAGCCGATCGATCTGGCCAAAGCGCAGGCCCAACATCACACTTACGAAAGACTGCTCGCGGATCTCGGCGCTCGCGTTATCTCGCTTCCTGCCGAGCCCGATCTTCCCGATTCCATGTTTGTCGAAGATCCCGCTCTGGTTCTCGATGAGCTAGCTGTGATTTTCCCGATGGGAGCAGAAACGCGACGTCCCGAAACCCTCTCCATCGCCGCGGCGCTGCAGCCTTTTCGCAAGCTACAGCAGGTAAAGTTGCCCGGTATGTTGGAGGGCGGCGACATCCTCCGCCTCGGCCGCAAGTTGTTTGTTGGACTCACCGCGCGCAGCAACGCCGAAGGCATAGCACAACTCTCCGCCATCGTCGCGCCGCATGGCTACCAGGTCATCGGCGTGCCGGTCGACGGCTGCCTGCATTTGAAATCTGCCGTCACCGCGCTCGACGACCGCACCCTGCTCGCTAATCGCGCTTGGTTCGATTCCTCTTGTTTTCCTGAATATGACTGGCTCGACGTCGATCCTACCGAGCCTCACGCCGGAAACGCGCTCACTCTTCTAGGCACAATTATTTTCCCGGCCTCGTTTCCGCGCACGCGCGCTCGCATCGAAGCCTTCGGCTTCGCCGTGGCTCCTATCGATATTTCCGAACTGCAAAAGGCCGAGTCTGGCCTCACTTGCTCCAGTCTGCTATTCGATGCGCCGCCGCTCACGGCGGCAAGCCCCGGCAGCCTTAATCCGAATCCGGTTTTTTGATGATCGGGGTATTCTGCTGGATGCTCC
>DASSYL010000421.1:0-3840 GCA_035703315.1 Candidatus Acidiferrum sp.
AGCGCTGGCGGAAAAGGACCTGGTTTCCAAACAGCAGCGCGACACGGCCGAAGCCAACTGGAAAATGGCTGTCGCACAGAAAGCGAATTTGCATCACAAACTGGACGAGCTAAAGCGCGGATACCGCCCGGAAGAAATTGCCAGCGCACAGGCGCGTTACGCTCAAGCCAAGGCCACGCTCGAAATGATGCAACGCGGCAATCGCCGCGAAGACGTGGCAGCGGCCCAGGCAGTGCTTGCTCTGGATGAGGCGCGTTTTCGCGAACGCCAGGTGGTGGCACCGACGGCGGCTACCGTGGAGGTGTTGGATGTGCGTCCGGGCGATCTGATTGGCCCCAATACTCCGGTGGCCACGCTGCTCGAGAGTGATCAGATTTACGTCCGCATTTATGTTCCCGAGACGGAAATCAATCGCGTGAAGATCGGCGATAAAGCGGAAGTCATTGTCGATTCCGCGGGGCGCCAGACTTTCGAGGGCATGGTGGAACAAATCAATCAGCAGGCGGAGTTTCTGCCGCGCAACGTACAAACCCGCGAAGAACGCGTGCACCAGGTTTTCGGCGTGAAAGTGCGGATTAGTGACTCCACGCGTCACGTGCTGCCCGGAATGGCCGCGGACGTGAAACTCAAGAGCGGATCGTAATCGCGTGACTACGCAAACAGCGAACATGAACGGCGGCGGGCCTGGGACTGCCCCCGCCATTTCCGCGCGCGATCTGGTCCGCACATTCGGCAAATTTACCGCGGTGAAAGGCGTGAGTTTCCAAGTCGCCAAGGGCGAAATTTTTGGCTTTCTCGGGCCCAATGGCAGCGGCAAGACGACCGTGATCAAAATGCTTACGGGGCTACTTCCGTTGAGCGGCGGCGAAGCTACCGTGGAAGGGCTGAACGTACGCACTGACTCGGAGCGAGTCCGCGAGCGCATCGGCTACATGTCGCAAAATTTCAGCCTGTATCCCGATCTGACCGTCACCGAAAACCTCACGTTTTACGGACGCATCTACAGTCTTGCCGCGCAGCGCTTGAAAAATCGCATGCAGGAAGTCGTCGAGCTGAATGGCCTCGGCCCTTATTTGAATCGCCTCGCCGCACAGCTTTCCGGCGGCTGGAAACAGCGCCTCGCTCTCGGCTGCGCCATGCTGCACGAGCCCAAGCTGCTGTTTCTCGATGAACCGACCGCCGGCATCGATCCCGTCGCCAGACGCCAGCTGTGGGATCTGCTCTTCGAACTCTCCGGCCACGGCATCACTTTTTTTGTGACCACGCACTACATGGATGAAGCCGAACGATGCAGCCATGTCGCGTACATTTACTACGGCAAGCTCATCGCCGATGGCACACCCAATTCCCTGCGCGAGCTGCCTGATGTCCAACCCCCTGGTACGATCCGAGTCGAAATCACCACACCGGAAGTCACACGCGCCCTGGCATACGCGCGCCAAATTAAAGGTGTGCGCAGCGCAACTATTTTCGGCCAGTCCATCCACGCGTTGATCGACGATCATCTCGACCTCGATAGCCTGCGCCAACAACTCTCCAAGAACGGCGCCGCCATCGGTGAGATTCGTCCACTCGCGGCCAGCCTCGAAGACGTCTTCGTGGAGCTGACTTACAAGAACCAGGCCAACGGAAACCATCCGGAAGGCTCCGCCGAGCGGACGGAGGCCAAGCATGCGTGACATCTTCCGTGGCTTCGGCGCTGTCTTTTACAAGGAAACGCTGCATGTTCGCCGCGACTTCGGCACACTCTTCTTCTCGTTGATTATTCCCCTGTTGCAGATGCTGCTGCTCGGCTACGGTATCGACACCAACATCCGCCAGATCAACACCGTCGTCTTCAATGCCGATGGGCGCCGCGAAAGCCGCGACCTTCTGGACCGGCTAAAAAACTCGGACACATTTCATGTTGTCCGGTATGTGGCGAGCGACGCCGAAATGAACGACATGATTATCGGCGGCAAGGCGCGGGTCGGCATTAAAATTCCTGTGGACTATTCCGACAGGCTGCTCCACCAGATGGGCGCGCAAGTGCTGGTGCTTATCGACGGCTCCGACTCTTCCGTCGCCGGCCAGGCCATCAACGTCACCACCGCCATTGGCCTTGATGAATCCCTCCGCCGCGTTCTCGTGAACAACGCTTCGCTCGCGGTGGAGATGCGGCCGAAGCTGCTCTTCAATCCCGATTCGCGTTCGCCAAACTTTTTTCTTCCCGGCCTCACTGCGATTCTGCTGCTCAACGTGACCACGTTTCTCACCGCTTTCTCCATCGTCCGAGAAAAAGAACGCGGCACCCTCGAACAACTCTTCGTCACACCCGTAAGGCCTATGGGCTTGTTGCTGGGCAAACTGCTGCCTTATCTGGGCATCGGCTTTTTCGAGTTGCTCCTCATCCTCACCTTCATGCGTTTCGCGTTTCACGTTCCCATTCACGGCAGCGTAATTCTGCTCGCCTTTCTCTCGCTACCGTACATTTTCGTTTCGCTCTCCCTGGGCATCTTGATTTCCAGTAAAGCCAACACGCAATCCGAAGCCATGCAGTTAGCTTTCCTCACCATCCTGCCCAGCATCTTTTTCTCCGGCTACATCTTCCCGCGCGAAACCATGCCCAAGGTCTTTTACGTGATCAGCTACTTCGTCCCCGCCAGCTACTTCATCAACATCACCCGCGGCGTCATCCTGCGCGGAGCCGGCATTCACCACTTATGGCTCGATGGCCTGGCGTTATTCACGATTGGCGCAGTTCTCCTGGTTATCGCCGCGCGCCGGTTTCACAACAAAGTCATCATGGCTTGAGCGGGCGCCGGCGTGCGTTTTGTCTTTCGCTCTTGCCCGTCGTATCCTGCCGCATTGCAGTTGCTATCTGATGTTTCGGCGAAGTCCAGGGGAATTGCTTGAACTGTCCGATTTGTGAGAAGCGCAAAGCCGCGCGCTATTGCCCCGCTAAGGGCGAAAAAATCTGTGCCGTCTGCTGCGGCACGGAGCGCGAAGTCACTATCAGCTGTCCGCCCGACTGCGCCTATCTCGTCGCCGCGCACCGCTACGAAGATGAACACAAGCGAGCGCTGCCTGAAGACACACCGTTCCTCGACGAACGCATCCCGCAAGACATCCTTCA
Source organism: Candidatus Acidiferrum sp. (assembly GCA_035703315.1). Lineage (GTDB taxonomy): Bacteria > Acidobacteriota > Terriglobia > Acidiferrales > UBA7541 > Acidiferrum. Next base: position 3,116 of record DASSYL010000421.1, read on the forward strand.
CACCCATCAGCAGTTGATGACGGCAGTCGCGTTTCAAACCGCCAAATTCGCGAGCAACGAGCCCGCAACCGCCGATCCCGACGTGACTGCTTCCCTTGCGGCTCTAGCCGGCACCTACAAAACGCTGCAAAGTGGCCTGCTCTACGAAAAAGTCCCCGACATCCCGGTCGAGCGCGATCTTTACCTCACGCTCTCCCAATTTCTGACCGAGATCAAACAAAAAGCCGCCGAAAGCGGCAACTCTGCCGCTCTCAAAGACACCGCCATTTTTCAGGTGATCGTTTTTCTTTATCGGATGGGGCTACTGCGCTCCAACGGCCGCCCGCGCTCGCGCCGCTTCATCGAATTCCTGCGCGGCCAATTCCCGCAAGCCCCAGACTTAAAACGCGAGGAACCCCGCATCATCGTCCCTTAAGCGGCTGTCACAATCGCTTCATTCGCCCTCGCGGACTCCTGCAGGAGTTTCCGGATAGTCCTTTCTGCCGCCCGACGGTTGATCACGCCGGCGTGAGCGCCGGCAATTTTTCCATTCCGGTCGATCAGCACCGTCAGCGGCATCGCGCTGAGCCCGTAGCTTTTTCCCAAAGCCTCATTCCCAATGACGATAGCGTAATTGATCTTCTTTTCTTTCAACCAGGGCGTCACCGATTTCCAGCCGGCGTCGTCCATGGAAACACCGACAATCGCTAAGCCACGCTCCCTGTACTTTTTCTGAAACTCCACGA
>DASSYL010000100.1:0-4917 GCA_035703315.1 Candidatus Acidiferrum sp.
TCGAGTTGTACGGTCGCGCGTGGCTCGTCCGCGGCCAGAACGTACGCTGCAGGCCCTTCCGTTTTCGGTTTCTCCACCGAGCGCTTCGCCTTCAGATAGAAGTTCTTCAGGAACATGCGCTTGTTTTCGTTGAAGTAGTGCAACGAAACGAGCAGTCCTGTCTGCTCATAGTTGTTGTTGTTGCGCTGCGACCACATCACTTTGGGCAGCGGCGGATTCTGCTTGTACCAGGTGCGCGCGTATTCTTCCGGATCGAGCGTGCGTTCCAGAGTGTCGGCTCCGCCGTTGCCGAATGTTTCATACAAGCGGCTGATGCCGTTGTGTAGCGCGGCGATGAACATCAGATAGCCCGGCGACCAGGTATCGAAATCGCCGTGCGAAAAAACTCCCGGCATGCCGAATTTGGTCATGTCCGCAACGTTGCGTCCACTGATCAGGTTCCATTCGTCGGCGAGAATCGGATCGATCCACGCGTTGTAGGGACCGTCGCCAATCGTATTGTCGTAGAGATACGGAACGGATTCATGCAGGTCGTGCAGCACTTGCGGATTCCACTTCGCGTACGTGTTCATCACGTTTTCCGTGAGCTTGAGAGTGACGCCCATGGCGTCGCGGTTGTTGTCGTGCGCGACGTACTTTCCCCAGTAGACAAGATTGGGATAGTTCTGGCCGGGATGCGCAAGATGCCATTTGTAGATGTCGACGATCCTGTCGCGGCCATCCACTTCGACAACCGGCGTGATGAGGGTGATCATGCCGTCGCGAATGTCTTTGATGTAGGGACTTTCGTCGACGGCGAGACGGTAAGCGAGTTCCATCAGCGCGGTGGGCGCGCCAGTTTCCGGCGAGTGAATGGTTCCGGTGATGTAGTAGATGGGGATCGCTTGCGCGACGATTTTATCGGCTTCGGTGTCGTTGAGTTTCAGCGTGCGCGGATCGGCAAGCTTCGCGAGCAGCGCGCGATTTTCTTCCATCTTCTTCAGGTTGGATTCGGAGGAGAGCGCGACGGCGATCATTTCGCGGCCTTCTTCGGTGGTGCCGATGGAAAAGACTTTCACGCGCGGGCTGGCTTTCTCCAGCATGCGCATGTATTTGTACACCTCTTCCGCGTAGGGCAGGATGCCGGGCGCGCCGGCGACGTCACCAAGAACGGCTTCCGGTGTCGGGACGGCTTTCGATGCGGGGAGATAGTCCACCAGCGGCGACGTGAAGAACGGCTGGGTCGTGTACTTCTTGATCTTGGCGGTGTAGGCCTCGTCGATGGGCTGTTTTGCATCGCGGCCAGGCCGCGTTTCGCCGTCGGCGACAGCTTGCGGCGCGATGACGGCGCACGCGAGGATGAATAATGCGAGCTTAGACCAGAACACACGATTCATGAAGCGTCTCCGAGGAGGAATTTGGACACGCGATTGTACTCCGGGTTGGACTTTAACGCGCCGAAGCGCGCTGAGGACGCGCGACCGGAGGTAGTTTCACATAAACATTCCTCTTGACAATCAGTAGGAAACGTACTCTTCTTCCTCCAGACGCTCAAGAGGTGGCGTGTTCTATGGCGGAAAAATCCGGCGATCTGGTACAAGGCACCCTGGACATGCTCATTCTGAAGACGCTGGCGCTGCAGCCGATGCACGGCTACGGGATCTCCGTCCGGATCGAACAGATGAGCAAAGGCATTTTTAAAGTGAATGCGGGCTCCCTGTTTGTGGCACTGCAGCGGCTGCAGCGCGATAGATTGATCCGAGGGGAATGGAAGTCAACGGAAAACAGCCGGCGGGCGAAGTATTACGTTATGACGGAGCAAGGGCGGAAGAGGCTCAACAGCGAAACGCGTGAATGGGGAAGACAAGTCGCTGCGATCGCCAGAATTCTGGAGGCGTCGTAAGAACTCATGGCTTGGCTACGCAGCATAGCGAGTGGGCTTCGATCACTGTTCGGAAAGGAACAGGTTGACCGAGAGCTAGACGAAGAGCTGCGCGGGTATCTGGAAATGGCGGCCGAGGAGAAAGTGAAGCAGGGGATGAGCAGCAAGGAGGCGACGCGAGCGGTGCGGCTAGAGCAGGGAGGGCTCGAGTCAGCGAAGGAAACTGTCGGCGCCGCGGGCTGGGAGTCTTTTGTAGAAAACCTTTGGCAGGATCTCCGCTTCGCTACTCGCACGCTGCGCAAGTCTCCCGGCTTTACTGCCGTCGCCGTGCTCACCCTCGCCCTCGGTATTGGCGCCAACGCTGCGATTTTCAGTGTCGTGAACGCCGTGTTGTTGCGACCGCTGGCATACAAGGATCCCGGCCACCTGGTGACGATTCTGATGAATGGCAATGGCCCCGTCTCGGTCGCAAACTACATCGACTGGCGCGACCAGAGCCGATCTTTTGAGGTGATGGGCGCAGCGGACTATTGGTCGCCAAACCTGACAGGCGTGGACTCGCCTGAACATATTCGAGGGCTCAAGGTAACGCAAAACTTGCTTCCGATGCTGGGTATTCAACCACAGCTGGGCAGGCTGTTCGTTGAAGGAGAAGACCAGAGTGGCTCCGAGCGCGAGGTGATCCTGAGTTATCGGTTGTGGCAGCGACGATTCTCGGGAGACCACACGGTGCTCGGCAGAACGATCCTGCTCGATGGCAACCCGTATGTCGTTGTAGGTGTTATGCCTGAAGGATTCCAGTTCGCGCCCTTCTGGGCCACGCACGCCGAGTTGTGGGTGCCAAATGTGTTTGGCCAGCGCGTGCACAATCGAGGGGGCAACAGCTTGCGGATTTTTGCACGTCTCCGGCCTGACGTGGCACTCAAGCAGGCGCGATCGGAAATGGCAACGATCAACGCGCGCCTCGAAATGCAGTATCCGGGCACAAATCGAGATGTCGTTGTTACTCCTTTAAAGGAAAAGGTAGTCGGTGAAATCGAAATGCCCCTTCTGCTGCTCCTCGGCGCCGTCGGATTTGTTTTGCTCATTACGTGCGCCAACGTCGCTCACATGCTGATGGCTCGCGCGGCGGTCCGCCAGAAGGAAATTGCAGTTCGCGCAGCCTTGGGTGCAGGGCGTCTGCGAGTGATTCGTCAGTTCCTCACGGAGAGTCTTTTGTTGGGCCTCTTGGGAGGTGCTGTTGGCCTTCTTCTAGACATCTGGGGAACACATGCTTTAGTCGCGCTCAGTCCGCCGGACATTCCACGAGTGGAGACCGTGACGATCGATAGTCGCGTTGGCTTGTTTCTCTTTGTAGTTACGGTGCTGACCAGCATCGGATTTGGTTTGGTTCCCGCGCTCCAGTCCTGCACAGTCAAGCTGAACGAGAACCTCAAGGAAGGCGGGCGAACCGGCAGCGAAGGAATCCGCCGCAACCGGCTGCGCAGTTTCCTGGTAGCCTCCGAATTCGGGCTTGCACTGGTCCTATTGATCGGAGCTGGCCTGATGATCCGCAGTTTTTTCTCACTGCAAAGGGTTGATCCAGGTTTCAATCCGCACCAGGTACTGTCCATGGTGGTGTCGGTCGCGGGTGCAAAAGAAGCTGAAGCGGGCCGCCGCCGAATTTTCTACGAACAACTACTCGAGCGGGTTCGATCACTTGGGGGTGTTCAGGCAGCAGCTGGAATCAATCACCTGCCCTTGGCCGGTGATCTCTGGGGTTGGCCCTTCGTAATCGAGGGGCGCCCAAAGCCTCGGCCCGGTGAATCCCCTGGGGCCGTGTACCGCATGGTTACACCAGGATATTTTCAGACAATGAAGCTGCCTCTAGTGCGAGGACGCGACATCACGGCCGGCGACAATGCGACCGCGCCGGGCGTGGTCATCATAAATGAGCGTGCGGCGCGCGAATACTGGCCCGAAACAGACCCGATTGGCAAACGTATTTCGTTCGACGACGACAAACGCAATCCTCCCACCTGGCTGACGATAATCGGTGTGGCCAAAGACGCCAAACAAGACGACTGGACGGCCAGGCCGGAACCGGAGGTCTATCTTGCTGCTTTTCAGAACCGCGATTTTATGGGCGATTCTGGATCGGAAGCCGCCTCACACGTTTCCTACATCACGCTGGTCGTGCGTGCCGCGGAAGATCCCGCCAGCCTAGCGTCCGCGGTGAGAGAAACGGTTTGGGCGTTCGATCGCAATTTACCGATCTCAGAGGTGGTGACGATGGACGGTGTCGTCGCGGCCTCGAATGCTCGACCGCGCTTCGAGATGCTCTTGCTGAGCGTCTTCGCGGCCCTCGCGCTTGTACTGGCTACTGTTGGTATCTACGGCGTAATGAGTTATTCGGTATCGCGACGAGCACACGAGATTGGCGTGCGAATGTCGCTTGGTGCCCGCGGGCGCGATGTACTGTTGTTGGTAGTGCGGCAAGGAATGCTGCTAGCGCTGAGCGGTTCAGTTGCGGGTCTCATCGCTGCCCTACTGCTGTCCCGGCTCATGACGAAGCTGCTCTACGGCGTGAAGCCGACCGACCCGATGACCTTTACTGGAGTTGCGGTCGCTCTCGGGGTAGTAGCACTGCTTGCGTGTTACATTCCAGCGCGGAGGGCGACGAGGGTAAACCTCTTGGTGGCGCTGCGGTACGAGTAGATCATGGCTCTTTCAGAGTAGGTGGACTGTGTCGTTGCTCTGGATTGCGGGCGCTGGTCCGGAAGAAGCGGGCGGAGGCGGAGCCCCGGACGAAGAAGTGCGTTGCTTTTCGCTGCGGGCGCACTTGCGGCCTGCTGGATACCGGCGCGGCGGGCAATGGGAGTGAACCCGGTGATTTCGCTGCGGTGTGAATAGGTGCTCGTGTGATCAATCCAACGGAAGAAACGAGATGCAGATGGGCGAAGGGGTACTGAGCGTCTCGCCTGTAGCTGTGAGTTCGCCGGTGGCCTGGTCAATGCGGAATTCGACGATTTGGTTGGTGTTTTGATTTTCGGCGAGGAGGAAGTGGCCGGTGGGGT
>DASSYL010000105.1:0-22676 GCA_035703315.1 Candidatus Acidiferrum sp.
GCCGCGCGCGAGGCACAAACCGACCACGCCACCAGTCTCTCCGATCAGACCGACCTCGCTGTGACTGTCTACAACTCCAACATCGCGCTCATCCGCGACGTTCGCAACCTTTCTCTTCCCAGCGGCGCTTTCCGTCTCAAACTCATGGACATCGCCGCCACCGTCAATCCCGCCACCGTGCACTTCCGTTCGCTCAATGAGCCTGACAAACTCGGCATCCTGGAGCAAAACTACGAATACGACCTCCTCGAACCTGCCAAGCTTTTGCACAAGTACGTGGGCAAGGAAGTCACACTCGTCCGCTCTTACATGGACAACGGCACCACTAAGCGCGAAGAAATCAGGGCCACTCTTCTTTCTGACAACAACGGCCCGGTCTGGAAAATCGGCAACGACATCGTCACCGGCGGCTATGCAGAGAGCTACCGCTTCCCCGAAGTCCCGCCGAATCTTTTCGACCGCCCCACGCTACTGATGTCGCTCGAAAATTCTGGCTCGCGCAAACAGCAAGTCGAAACCTCTTACCTAGCCAACAACTTATCCTGGAATTCCGACTACGTCTTGACCGTCAGCCGCGACGACAAAGCCGCCGACCTCGATGGCTGGGTAACCCTCAGCAATAACAGCGGCACCGCATTTCACAACGCCCGTCTGCAACTCGTCGCCGGTGACCTGAATCGCGTGCGGCCCGCGGCTCCCGAATCGAGAGCCATGGACATGGCCATGGCCAAAGCAGCACGCGCTGAGCAATTCGCCCAGGAAAATTTCAGCGAATACCACCTCTACACCTTGGGCCGCAAAACCTCCGTCGAAGACAAGGAGACCAAGCAGATCAGTCTGCTTCAGGGCAGCGGCATTCCTGTCGAAAAACACTTCGTCGTCAATGGCCAGAATTTCTACTACCACAACCAGCAGAACCCCGGCTCGCCCATCAAGGACAACGTGATGGTTTTCTATAAGTTCAAGAACGACGAAAAATCCGGCCTCGGCATGCCCATGCCCGCCGGCACCGTTCGCGTCTACCAGAAGGATTCCAAAGGCAGTGTCCTCTTCGTCGGCGAAGACCGCATCGACCACACGCCCAAAGACGAAGCCTTGAACATCCACATCGGCAATGCTTTCGACATCATCAGTGAACGCAAACAAACCGACTACAAGCGCATCGACACCCACACCTGGGAAATGGAATTCGAGATCACTCTGCGCAACCACAAGGACACGCCCATCACTATCGAAGTCAACGAACCCATCGGGGGCGACTGGGAAATGGTCAACTCCACCTACAAGTACACCAAGACCGCCGCCTGGGCCGCTCAGTTCAACGTCTCCGTAGCCGCCAACGGCACCTCCGTCCTCAAATACCGCATTCGCGCCCGCTGGTAGAGAGGCGCAACGTCAGTTCGTCATCCTGAGCTCCGGCACTCCCCTGCCGTGCCGGGGCAGCTCCAGCCTGCCTTTGATCATCTCCTTCAATTTTCCTTCACCATGGCATCCGCCTCGATCTCCACCAGCATTTCCGGCGAAATCAACGCGCTGACTTGCACCATGCTTGTTGCGGGACGTATCGCTGCAAAAAATTCTCCGTGAGCCCGCCCAACCTTTTCCCACTCCGCAATGTTCGTAACAAAGATCCGTGTTCGCACTATGTCCTCCAACGTAGCGCCAGCTTGCTGCAATGCCGCCTCAATATTCCGAATCGTCTGCACCGTCTGTGCGTATGCGTCTCCCGCTCCCACAATTCCGCCATCCGGCCCCGTCGCCGTCGTCCCTGAAACGCTGACCACATTACCTACTCGCACTGCCCGGGAATAACCTACAATCGGCTCCCACTTTACCCCGCTCGAAATATTCTTTCTTTCCATTATCCGCCCCCTGCCTTTCTGCTCTTGGCTCGCAATTTGTACTTTACACTTTGTATCCCTCGACCGGCCCCCTAGAACTCCGCGTGCTAAACTGACTACCGCTCATGCGCTGCAACAACATCCTCGAAGCCATCGGCCGCACCCCTCTGGTGCGCCTCAATCGCGTCGCGCAAGATCTCAAGGCGCCGATCTACGTCAAAGCCGACTACATCAATCCCGGCGGCTCGGTGAAAGACCGTATCGGCGTTACCATGATCGACGACGCCGAAAAACGCGGTCTCCTCAAGCCCGGCGGAACCATTATCGAAGGCACTTCCGGCAACACCGGCATGGGACTCGCGCTCGTCGCCGCCGTTCGCGGCTACAAAATGGTTTTTACCATCACCGACAAACAGTCCAAGGAAAAAGTCGATCTCCTCAAAGCGCTCGGCGCCGAAGTCATCGTCTGCCCCACCGCCGTCGAACCTGAAGATCCGCGCAGCTACTATTCCGTCGCCAAAAAACTCGCGCGCGAAATTCCCAATTCGTTTTATCCGAATCAATACGACAATCCCATGAATCCCGAGGCCCACTACCAAACCACCGGTCCGGAAATCTGGGAAGACAGCGAAGGCAAAATCACCCACTTCGTCTGCGGAATGGGAACCGGCGGCACTATCAGCGGCGTCGGCAAATATCTAAAAGAAAAAAATCCCGCCGTCAAAATTATCGGCGTCGATCCCGAAGGCTCGCTTTATTACGATTTCCACAAAACCGGCCAGGTCACCAAAGCGCGCACTTACGTTGTCGAAGGCATCGGCGAAGATTTCTTTCCCACCACGATGAACATGAAAATTCTCGACGACGTTCTGCGCGTCAACGACGAAGAATGCTTCGTCGTCGCCCGCCGCCTCGTCAAACAGGAAGGTATTTTCACCGGCGGCAGCGGCGGCGGCTGTATCTCGGCAACGCTCAAACTCGCAAAATCGCTAACCGAAAAGGATTTCGTCGTAGCGTTTCTGCCCGATACCGGCATGCGCTATCTCAGCAAGGTTTACAACGACGAGTGGATGCGCGAACGCGGCTACGTCGACTCCGCCGTCCCCATCACCGCCGCCGAGGTCGTCAACGCCAAGCATCGCGCCGGCAAAGTCCGCGAGCTGGTCGTCGCACGGCCCTACCAAACCGTCTTCCACGCGCTCAAAACCATGCAGGAGCAGGACATCTCGCAAATCCCCATCTTCGAGGACTCCACTCCCATCGGCACCGTCTACGAAGATCAGATCCTCACCCTCGCCCTTCAAGGCAAAGATCTGCGCAAGCTCGTCGTACGCGAGGTCATGAGCGCCCCGCTCCCCAAAATTCCCAAAACCGCTCCGGTCGAACGCGTCACTCGCATACTCAGCCACGAAAATCCCGCGGTCTTCGTCGAAATGGACGAAACTCGCTTCGAAATCCTAACCAAGTACGACCTCATGAGCACCGTCGCCAGCCTCATGGAACAAAAACGGTAACCGCCAGATCAAACACCGCGCTTCCTAGCTCTTTGTAGCAGCGGCTCTATTCCGTTGCGTTTTTTCCCTTTTAGGGTCGGAGCTTCGGCAATGTGGTTCCGGACTTCAGGCCGGCTTCCGTCATTCTGCGGGAGTCGGAGCTTTCGCTCCGACATTCGAGACAACTCGCGAGAAGGGGCTTAGCCCCTGAGGAACTGCTCTTCGCCGCCGAGCATTAGTTGGCGAAGCCATCTCTTCTGCTTCGATGAATTCGCCGCGGTCTGCTTGCTCAATCCCTCTGTTCCGTCGCGCCCGAAACTGCGTTTCGTCGTCCCACAATTCTTCAGTTTCAAAATCGCGTTCCACGCACCGCGGTTTAGAACCTTTGGCCTTCCGCGTGTAAACTATTGGATAGACGCTTCGGTCCATTTTCCAATGAAAATTCTCGACTTCAACGAACGGCTTAAACACTCCATCCTCATCGCCGACGGCGCTATGGGCTCGTTCCTGCACGAAGCCGTTGGCGCGCAGCGTTGCTTCGATGAGCTCAATTCCACTGAGCCTGAAGCCGTGTTCCGCGTTCACCAGGCCTACATCGAAGCCGGCGCGCACATCATTGAGACCAACACCTTCGGCGCCAATCGCTTCAAGCTCGCACCTATCGGCCTCGCCGACGAAGTGCAGCGCCTCAATTCGCGCGGCGTCAAAATCGCTCGCGAAGCACGCGAAGCCTCCGCCCGCGAAGTCCTCATCGCCGGCTCTATCGGCCCGCTTGGCCTCGGCGTCCAGGCCCGTCACCCTGAGCCGCAGGAGATTCTCGAAATCTTCCGCGAACAGGCCCAGGCTCTCGAAGAACGCGGCGTCGATCTTTTCGTTCTCGAAACTTTCACCTATATCGAAGAAATCCTTCTCGCTGTGGACGCCATTCGCTCCTTCTCTGGCCTTCCCATCATCGCCTCGCTCACCTATTCCGAAGATGGCAGCGCCTACGGCGATCTCAGCCCTGCGCAGGCGGCTGCCCAGCTCAAAGACAAAAACGTTCAGGTCATCGGAGCCAACTGCACGCTCGGCCCGCAAGCCCTGCTCCCGATTCTTCAGCAACTCGCCAGTGTGGATGATCTCCGCGTCAGCGGGATGCCCAACGCCGGCTTCCCTAAGCGCGAAGGCGACCGCATCGTTTATCCCAAATCCTCGCCAGAATACTTCGCGCTCTTCGCCCGCGAAGCCGCTGAAGCCGGCGTCCGCATCCTCGGCGGCTGCTGTGGCACCACACCCGCTCATATCAAAGCCATGGCCGAGGCCGTCAAGTCTCTCCGCCCCGTCAAAGCGCACGCTTCGGGCGCAGCGGTTGAAGCAGTGGCCAAGCCTGCGCCGGTTCTCGAACGCGCTCCCGAGTCAAACCTCTGGAAAAACATCCAGGCCGGCAAATTCCAGATCAGCGTCGAAATCGATCCGCCCAAAGGCATCGCCCTCGATCGCATCTACGAACAAGTTGAAAAAATCATGGCCTCCGGCAAAGTCGACGCCATCGACATCAACTCCGGCGCCATGGCCCGCGTCGGCATGGACGCTCTTGTCGTCGCCGGCGCTCTCGAATCGCGCGGTGTTGAAACCATTCCCCATCTCACCACCCGCGATCAGAACATCATTGGATTGCAAGCCGCGCTCCTCGGCGCTTGGACCGTCGGCGGCGTACGCAACGTGCTCGCCATCACCGGCGATCCGCCTTCGGTCGGCGACTATCCCGAAACCAGCGGCGTCTACGAAGTAGATTCCGTCGGCCTGGTCAAAGTTCTTCATCGCCTCAATCAGGGCACCGACTGGTCCGGCAAAACTCTCGGCGGAGCCACGAATTTCACCATCGGCGTCGCCGTCAATCCCGTCGCCGACAATCTCGACGACGAAATCGCCCGTTTCCACGCCAAAATCGACGCCGGCGCTCACTTTGCCATGACCCAGCCGCTCTTCGATCCCCAGCACTGGCTCGACTTCGCCAGAAAACTCGGCGGCAAATCGCCCATCCCCATTCTCATCGGCATCTGGCCGCTCAACAGCTACAAACAGGCCCTGCGCCTCAACAATGAAGTTCCCGGCATCATCATTCCTGAGCCGCTTCTCAAATCTCTCGAAGCTGCCGGCACGAGCGCCCGCGACCACGGCTTCGCCGTTGCCAAAGAAATGCTGGCCTGGTCCCGCGCCGAACTGGCGGGCGCCTATTTAATACCGCCCTTCAAACGCACCGAAGAAATCCTCGACATCCTTTAACCCGTACTGCACAGAGCGGCTATTGCGCGGGGGCTAGACACCCGTCTGTTTCTGGGTACCGCGGACGATTCGGGCCAAAAACAAAGCGCCCGGCATTCGCCGGGCGCACAGTGGAAAGTTGTGGGAAAGTCTTAGATTAAGCTGCTTTGCGGCGACGAATGCCAGCCAAAGCTAGTCCGCCAATTCCAAGCAGAGCCAAAGTCGCAGGCTCAGGCGTTCCGGTCGGCGGCGTGGGGATTACAGTCTCTGTCAGGGTCAGCGGCGCGCCCACATTATTGGTCACGGTGATTGTCCCGATGTTCTCGTTCAGCGTGATCGTGCCGTCCGCGTTTACCGTGTAGAGGTTCGGCGCGAAGATGCCCAAGTAGTTGCCAGTAGTGCCAGCGAAACTAGGGACGCCGTTGCTGCCAAACGCCCAGAAACCAGTTGCGTTTAGGCCGAACTCCACGTTAGGGAGTGTAAACTGCGATGAACCAAAAACAGGATTGCCCGCATTCGGAATAGCATTAACGTTCGCCAAAAGGAAAGGTCCGGATCCGGTGCCTGCCGTGGGAGTAAAGGTTTGTGGCACGGAGAAAGTGAGCGAGCCGCCGAGCGCGCCGCCGCTCAGCGTGAATGTAACGGTGTCCGCTTTAGACGGCGTTGAAAAGACCAGCGCAGCCGCAATCAACATCCCCGCAATCAGAAAATGCTTACGCATAGTGTCCTCTAGTAGTCCTGAAAAGTCCGACGGTCAGCCTGCGGAGTGAACTGGCCCAATCGGTACACTTTCAATTGCGATTTAGTAAGAAGCATGTGACGTGCCAAAAAAGCACGATTCTTATGTCTTTTAGTTTCAATAGCTTAATTTCGAGGGACAGGTGCTTTTGGGAAACTAGTTTCCTTAGTTACCTGTCCTTTTTCCACCGGGAATCTAGTACTAAGTGTTTTGTTTTCAGTTAACTAAGCCTCCCCCAGCACATCTGGTTTAGGGCGTCTGTTTTTGTGCACTAGTGTGATCGTGAATGATCCGCCATCCCACAGGGAATCTATGAAAAACCAGAGAAAATACGCCCCCGGCGTCCCCTACCGGCCTTTTCAAATGCCAATGCCCCACTACCAGAGCAGAGTCGGTCCCTAAGGGACGAATCTCCAAGCTGGAGAACTCTAGCTCGCCCATATGCGCCTTGTCGGGATAAGACTTGCGATAGCGCTCGAGCAGCCCGTCATAGCCACGCACAACACCGTCGCTGCCGGCAAAAGTTAGCTCTGGCGAGTTCCAATAGCCCTGCAAGAAAGCCGGAATATCGCCGCGGTTCCAGGCGCCTTGCTGTTCTGTCAACACTGCCCGAATTGCGTTGGAAGGATCGTCAGAGGAGACTTGGGTTTTCACCGAATCCAGTGTGGATTGCGCGGCGAGGTACAGTTGTCCGCAGGCCAACAAAGCGAACAATCCCAGAAAGGCGCCTACGGCGAAGCGGGGGAGCTTTCTGGTCAACAAACTAGACATCGAGGGGGGCATGGAATCGGCTCCTTATTCCTTTCGTCATCCTTCTCTGCAGTCTCTTCTGGGCTGGTCGGGGCGGTGCCCGTCTTTCCGAGCTTCGGAGTGTTCCAATAAGTTAATCCGGAAAGGACCATTCACGCTAGTACTGGTGCGCTATGGCGGCGTGCAGGGCCCCCCGGCAGAATGTGTCGAGAGGCAAGGTATGTTTTCCGCGATGCTGCTTACGATCTCGATCGTTGCGCTGATGCAGTTCGCCGCGTATTACTGGCGCTCCATCCTCGCAGGAGTTGCGGCACAGCCAATCTCTGCCGAGGCGCTGGCGGCCACGAGCCTCGATGGCAGGGTACTGAGCGGGCGGGACTTTCCAGTTATCGCCAAGCTGCATGAGCTGACTCCCAACCTCCAGAAGAGATCGTCCGGCATCGGCCTGGTGAGCACCTACTTTCACGTAATTCACGCGATCGGCCAGCTGGCTTCCGGCCGAGTCGCTGCGGTGGCGAATTGGGCTGAGGGGGAACGGGCGCTTTGCGCGCGCTACGCCGCCGTACAGGTGGATCGCCGGCTGCAGTCGAACCTGGCGCTCGCCGCCGCCATCCGCTCCTGTTAACTTGCGCTTTTGCGCTTTGCTCCTCCCCCAAAAAGTTAGGTTGCGCGCTGAGTTCGGGATCGACACAATACAATGGCGACCCTCGCCGTACTACCTACATGGCTTCGAGAGAAAAAACCGTTGCCGAAATTTGGACGATTTACGCATTGTTCGTCATCACGTTCTTTCTGTTCATCTTCATGATTCAGATGGTAAAGCCTGCAGAAAAGCCGCTGGCACCAATGATCATCGGGGCCTTCGCGTTTGCAGCTGTCTCGTACCTGCCGATTGGAGCGACCCTACGAAAGAGGTTCCTCAATGGCGCTGTCGAAAGCTTGCGCGCGGATCCGCAGAATCCGAAAGGCTTGCGGCTGTGGCGCACGGGCAATATTTTTTCGTTTGCGGTTGCCGAGAGCGCCATGCTTCTCGGTGTCACGCTCAAATTTCTTGGTGCGCGCTGGGTAGTTTCAGGCATGTTCTTCGTGCTCGGTTTGTCTCTCATGATTTGGTGGATGCCGAAATTGGAGATTTACCCTTCCACGAATGCGCCGGCTCCGCCGCCAGCGATGGGCACAGACTGAAGTCTGTGCTATCTGCTCCGGTGGAAATTCGTTGACGCACCCGCGCAGCGCCGTGCTAGAGTCTGATTCCCGCCGCAGAGTTTTCACAGCGGGGTTTGTTGTCCAAGCCCCGAACCCAGTCCTTGTTAACCGGGTTTGCAACCGCGAACCTGCAACCTTTCAAGCAAGGAGAAAGTCCATGGCAGCTGATCTTGAGCAAATGAAGCAGAAGTACGCGTCGGTGTTGAACGTAATCAATCAGAATGGAGTGCGGCTGTCGCACATGCACATCCAGGACGACAAATTGTTCCTGCAAGGAGCGGCGGGATCGGAAGCGATCAAGAATCGCGTGTGGGACGAAATCAAGAAAGTGAATCCGTCGGCGAATGACATCACATGCGATTTAACAGTCGATCCTTCGGCGGCTCCGGTGGCTGCCGCGGCGGCGGCATCGGCGTCGGGCGGGAGTGGAAGAGGCAGAACGTACACGGTAGCGGCGGGCGATTCGCTCTCGAAGATTGCCAAGAATTTTTACGGCAACGCCAGCCAGTACATGAAAATCTTCGAGGCCAACAAGGACAAGCTGAGCGATCCGGATAAGATCAAGCCGGGGCAGGAGCTGGTGATTCCGGACTGAGCGGCAGGGATCAGGGACTAGGGACCAAGGACCAGCGAACCTAAAATCGAAATTTGCCCCAGAGCGCACCGAGGGGAGATTGATATTTTTTGGTCAGTTCGTCGCGCGCGCGGGCGGAGCTTTGTCAGCGCGACGGTTACGGGGGTCATGGCTGCTGATTAACCACAACTGGACCCTTCCGCCTGTTTTTTTGGAAGCGGCGAAGTTCGGCTCTACCAGATCAGTTTCAAGCCCAGCTGGATGTAGCGCGAGCAAGGCGTAATTACCGATACCCACTTCGTCAAACGCGACCGCATGGCCGCCTGCTGGTTTTTCTGGCGCGAGTGCTGCAAGACGGATGGGCCAGGCACGGTCGCGCCATCGCGGTGGAAGAAAACGCCGCGGCATTGATCAACACATTATAAAAAGGGTGCCCCTTTGGAGTACGGTTTGAGTGCTTGCTCAAACTTCTCCGGAAAGGAACACCCTCTTATGACCAACATTAAATATATCGGCATGGATGTGCATATGGAAAGCATTTCGGTCTGCGTGAGGAACTCGGTCAGCAAGATCGTGATGGAGTGTGTCATCGAGACCAAGGCGAGCACCATTCTGCAGTTCCTCGACGGACTGCGCGGAGGTTTGCGCGTTGTCTTCGAAGAAGGAACTTGGGCGACGTGGTTGTACGATCTGCTGAAGCCCCACGTGACGGAAGTGCTGGTGTGCAATACGCGGAAGAATGCCGTGCGAGACGGCAGCAAGAGTGATCGGATCGATGCCCGCAAGCTGTCTGAACAGTTGTACCTGAACAACGTCAAGTCGGTCTATCACGGAGACTGCGGCTTGCGAATGATGAAGGAATTGGCGCGCAGCTATCTAACCATCACTCAGGATCTTACTCGGGTCATGAACCGACTCAAGGCTTTGTATCGCAGTTGGGGCATTCCGTGTGCTGGCGACGAGGTGTACGCATCACGTTACCGTGCGGAATGGCTCGCCAACATCAGCGAAGCGGGCGTCCGGCGACGAGCCGAACACTACTACCAGCAGCTGGATGTCTTGCGGCCGCTGCGCCAGGAAGTGCGGCGTGATCTGTTGCTAGAAAGCCGGAAGCACAAAATATGGAAACTGTTGCGCCTGATTCCAGCGATCGGCCCGATCCGGGCCGCCATTTTGATCGCGGTAATGCAGACCCCGCACCGCTTCCGCACCAAGCGACAGCTGTGGACCTACAGCGGACTGGCGCTGGAAACGTATGACAGCGGAGAGTACCGCGCGGTCAAAGGACAGCTCGAACGTACCAAGAAGCAGGCCACGGTTCGTGGCTTAAATAAGGAATACAACCACGACCTCAAAGATATTTTCAAGGGTGCGGCGATGCGAGCCAGCACCGCTGCAGGCCCACTGCACGATTTTTACCAAGCTTTGCTGGCTAAGGGCAGGAAGCCCACCCTGGCACGCCTGACCTTGGCCCGGAAAATTGCCGCAATCACTTTGATCGTCTGGAAGAAGGAGGTACGTTTCGACGCCAATTATTTGAAACCACAAGCAGCTTTGAGCGCCTCTGGCTGAGAGTCTCTTCCGTCCTGGGGAACCATTTCCCGGCGGTGGCCGTCGGGCTCTTGAGACGCGCGTACATCGCGCGCCTGAAGGTTCTACCTTCAACATGAACGACTGGAGAGGCCAGGGAGATGACTACCGGCTTTCCGTCGCGGCTGGAAAGGTCACTGCGGAAGGTTCCACTCGCGGAATTTACTGAACCCCGAGAACGAACTGCCAGAAAAATCGCCTACAAAGAAGTTGGTCGGCGGCATTGAGCTGCAAAGCTGCAAGCGCCGCCTCAAGCTGAGAGGTGGAGGTTCTGGGAGGCATAGGATTTGACGGCGTTGGCGTCGCAGCCGGTGCCGCAGAGGGCGATGTAGCCGTCGGGGCGGGTTAGGAAAAACGAAGGCTTGGGGATTTTCGCGCGGGAAAATTCTTGATCGTTGGCGGGATCGGCGGGGATGGCATGGATTTGCAAGAGGTCGCCGAAACCTAGCGTGGCGCTGGAAGGCTCGGGCTGACCTATCAGGATCAAATGGAAGTGGGTGTCGCTGAGTTTTTGAAAGAGATCCTCGACGGGGCTGGTGGCGGTGAATTTGAGACGGAGCCATGGGAAACGGTCGCCGGGTTGGGGCACAGGGTCCGGCAGAACCTGCAAGGATTTCGATAGCGCGCTCTTCGGGTAGCGGATGCCGGTTTGCGAGACCGTGCGAAAGGCCAGGCGCTGCATGGCTTTGCGGTTGACGGCAAAGGCGGCAACGCGGGCGAGGATCTTGGTACGTAGGATTCCGGCAAGCCAGGTGTCCGAAACAATGAGGCGAAAGGCGCGATCGGTTCCGTTCAACAAAGTTTGCGCGACCGGGATGCGCTCCTGTTCGTAGGAGTCGAGAAGCGCGGGCTTGGCGCGGTTCTGGACGACGAGGGCCAGCTTCCATGCCAGGTTGTAAGCATCTTGCAGTCCGGTGTTCATTCCCTGGGCACCTACAGGACTGTGGATGTGCGCGGCATCGCCGAGCAGGAAGCAGCGGCGATCGCGGAAGCGCTCGGCCCTGCGATGGTGGATGCGATAGGTGGAGAACCAGCTGCAGGATTTAATCAACAGATCGTCGTCCGCTTCGCCGCGCAAAGAGGGGACGACCGCGTCAAACTTCAGGTCTGGATTGTCGTGCAGAGCTGGCGGCAGGATGCCGACAATCCGCCAGTGGTCCTGTCCACGCATCGGGAACAAGAGATGAAAGCCGTTTTTGAACAGGTAGACGTTCAACTCGTCGGGAACCATGGTGCCGGTAACCTCGGTATCGGCGACGAAGAAGACGTGCTCGTAAGCGGCGCCGGAAAACTCGATGCCGGTTGCTTCGCGGACGATGCTGCGGGCGCCATCAGAACCCGCGAGCCATGCGGCCTCGAGGTTCCGCTGCGAACCATCGGGCATCTTGAGGACGGCGGTTACGGAGTCGTGATGCTGAGTGAGGGAGAGGAGTTCGGTGTTCCACTGGACGGCGGATCCTAATGCGCGAAGGTTGTCGCCCAGGATGCGTTCGTTGTCGTCCTGGCCGAGGATGAGGATATATGGGTAGGGAGTGACCCGGTCACCGGCATCGCCGAGACCGACGCGAGCTCTTCGTTGGCCGCCGGCCCAGATGTTGCCGCCTGTGCCGACTTTGCCCAGTTCGAGAGCGCGATCGACGATGCCGAGGTGGGCATAGATTTCCAAGGTGCGGGCCTGGACGCCTAGTGCGCGAGTTTCTCGCGACGGGCCTGCATGGCGGTCGATGATTAGAGTGCGAATACCGCGACGAACGAGTTGATTGGCGAGCATCAGGCCGGTAGGACCGGCACCGACGACAAGGACGTCCGTGTCCATATTGGCTCCCTCGTGGCGGGCTTTATGAGTATCCACGCCAGAGCGCCAGGATTTAGAGGAATCCTGCCACAGACGAAGGCCGATGGCAGCAAGAAATAATGAGGAACGGATGATGGGGCGATTGTGAAAGACTGGGAGCGAATAAACAACGGTCGCAAGGATGGAAAAAGCGATGATGGATCGGCGGGAGTTTGTTGGTGCAGTGATCGGAGCGGGAGTTGCGGCCGCGGCCGGTGATTGGGACAAAGCGGCTGAGCGCGGGGCCTTGCGGGTGGGGCTGGAGCTTTATAGTGTGCGCAACCAACTCGATCGTGATGTGGCTGGGACCCTGGCGATGGTGAGGAGGATGGGATTCGCGGAGGTGGAAGTGGCGATGCTGCATGGCTTGAGCGCGGAAAAGTTTGCGGCGCGGCTGAAGTCGGCGGAGTTGAAAGCGACTTCGATGGCGGCGGCCTATGAGGACTTGCAAGAGAAACTGGATTTGGTGAAAGAGAGGGCGGAGGCGTTTTCGGCGAAGTGGGTGGTACTAGCGTGGATTCCGCACAAGGGAGAGTTTACGGTGGAGCTTGCGAGGCGAGTGGGGGGCGAGATGAATGAGTGGGGCGAGTCGCTCGGAAAAAACGGAATGCGGCTGGCGTACCACCCTCATGGGTATGAATTCAGGCGGGCGCATGGATATGAGTTTCGGCGAGCGGCGGACGGGAGTCCGTTTGCGGTGCTGCTGAAAGAGACGAATCCCAAGACGGTGTTTTTTGAGGTGGATACCTTTTGGGCGGAAGTGGCCGGGCAGAATAGCGCGCAACTGATTACGCGGCTGGGCAGCCGGGTACGATTGCTACATTTGAAGGATCTGCGCAAAGGAGCGCAGACGGGAATTTTCACGGGCGCGGCGGCAGATGAAGACAGCGTGGCGTTGGGCGACGGCATGATTGATTGGCGAGGAGTGCTGGCTGCGGCGCGGAAGGCGGGAGTGGAGAAGTATTTTATCGAGGATGAAAGTCCGGCGGTGGAGAAGCAGGTTCCGAGGAGTTTGGAGTTTTTGGCGGAGATGGTAGATTGAGCGGCGGTTACCGGCGCCGATGCGGCCGGAATTCAGGAAGGGCGGAGAAGCGCCGCTGAAGAAACGCCTGCGGCAGGCAAGCCGCCGCGCCGCTTTTACACCTGGGGAGCGAAATGACGAACATTACGCGAAGAGATTTTATTGAAGCGTCGTCGAAAACAGCGTCGGGGGCGTTGGCGGTATCGTTATTCGGCGCGGGCGGGATGGAGGCGAATCCGTTGAATTTGCCGATTGGGTTGCAGCTGTATACGGTGGGCGCGGAGATGGATAAAGATCCGGCGGGGACGCTGAAGGCGGTGGCGGCGGCAGGATACAAACAGGTGGAGTTGTCGCCACTGTCGAAGACCCCGGCAAAAGAATTGAAGAAGATGGTGGACGAAGCGGGGCTGAAGAATCCTTCGGGCCACTACATGCTGCCGGATTTGCTGAGCAAGCTGCCGGAGATGATCGAGCTGGCGCACTTGTTTGGGCAGGAGTACATGATCGTGACGGTGCCGTGGGTGGCGGACCCGTCGCGGTTCACGCCGGACCCGCAGGGAGGGGAGTTCGCGCTGTTTCTGGCGGTCATCAAAGGATTGACGCTGGATGATTGGAAATGGAATGCGGAGCAGTTCAATAAGGTGGGCGAGCAGGTGAAGAAGGCGGGGTTGCAGCTGGGGTATCACAATCACAATTTTGAGTGGAAGAAGTTTGAGAATGTAACGGCGTACGACGAATTTTTGCGGCTGACGGATGCGGGGCTCGTGAAATTCGAATTGGATTGCGGGTGGGCGACGGTGGCTGGGCAGGATCCGGTGGCGTACTTGAAGAAATATCCGGGGCGGTACCGGCTGCTACACGTAAAGGATTTCAAGAAGGGATTTACGCCACGCACGACACTGGCGGAAAAGGATGCGGGCGCGCCGGTGGCGACGGAACTGGGGCGCGGAGCGATTGATTATGCGCGGGTATTCGCGGCTGCGAAGCAGGGAGAGATTCGCGGGTTGTTTGTGGAGCAGGAGCCACCGTTTACGGAAATGCCGGCGCTGGACGCGATCAAGGTGAATTTTGAGTATGTGAAGGGTTTGAAGTAAAAAGTTTCGCAGTTGCCAGAGGCGCCCGCGACACCGGCGGCAAACACAAAAGCAGATCCCTCGCTTGGTCCCAGGCAGGCAAGCTCGGGATGACAACAAAGGACCAACCGAGAAACAAAATGAAACTAATAAGCCCAGCGGAGGAGGACGGAGCCGGTGGTATAGCCGGCGCCCACGGCCATTAAGAGGACGAGGTCGCCCTTTTTGAGTTTGCCCTGGGAGACAGCGTCGCAGAGGCCGAGAGGAATGGTGCCCGCAGTCGTGTTCGCATAGCGGTCGATGTTGACCATCACTTTGTCGTCGGGGAGACCGAGGCGCTCCTGCATGGCGCGGATGATGCGTAAATTGGCTTGATGAGGAACGACTAGGGCGATCTCTTCGCCTTTGAAGCCGTTGCGCTCGATGATTTCGGCGGCGAGTTCGGCCATGCGGCGCACGGCGTATTTGAAAACCTGCGAACCCTCCTGGTGGACGTAGTGCATTTTCTTGCTGACAGTTTCAGCAGTGGGCGGATTGAGCGAGCCGCCGCCGGGCATGTAGAGAAACTGGCCGCCCGAGCCGTCAATGTCGTGTTCAAAATCGAGAATGCCTTCGTTATCGCTGGTGGCGCGTTCGAGAAGCACGGCGCCGGCTCCGTCGCCGAAAAGGACGCACGTGGCGCGGTCTTGGTAATTGAGAATGGAAGTCATTTTATCGGCCCCGATAGCGAGGACTTTTTTGTGCGCACCGGAGCCGACGAATTGGGCGCCTACCGTTAACGCATAAGCAAAACCAGAGCAAGCAGCGGAGAGGTCGAAGCCCCAGGCGTTTTTTGCGCCGATGCGCTCCTGCACGAGGCAGGCGGTGGCGGGGAAGAGCATGTCGGGCGTGACGCTGGCGACAATGATCATGTCAATTTCGCCGGGGTCAGTATTGGTTTTGGTGAGGACTCGCTTGGCGGCTTCGGTGGCGAGATGAGAGGAAGCAACGCCCGCGTCGGCGACATGACGCTCGCGAATGCCGGTGCGGGTGCGGATCCATTCGTCGTTGGTGTCAACGATTTTGGCGATGTCGTTGTTGGTCATTACGCGCGGGGGAAGGTAACCGGCGACGCCGGTAATTTTCGCTTTGATGCGATGGGACATGAGGCTCCTGGCAGAAAGTGCGCTGCGAAATAGAAAGGGAAGTTTATGCGAGGGAGAGCGGTGGGCACAAGCTGAGGACGTTTTCCGTTTTGAGTTTTCAGTTTTCTGCGGGCCAGGACATAAGTTTCCGCAATTTTGTTCTTAGCGAGCCGCCTCAAGCGGGAGTTATGGCGGCGGCTGGTAGCCGCCTCATGGAGCCATTTTCCAGTTTCCGCCAATTTCTCGACTTGCCGGTTCGATCTTGATTTGGTGGGCCCGAGGGTTTCGCACCCATTCCTGTGCGGTGCAGAAGACGCCATTCCGTACTGTTGCTATTTCGATCAGTGTGTGGGCGGAAGAATTTCGTAGTTCCAGGTGAGCTCAGCGGTTTTCTTGAGAGTCGCGGAAACGGAGCAATATTTTTCCTCGCTGAGTTGGATGGCTTGTCTGACGCCGGATTCCTCGAGTTGGCCGCGGAGGCGGTAGAGGATGTTGAGCTTGGTCCAGACCTGAGGGGGATCGGCGGCACGCTCTCCGGAGCAGATGACTTCTAGAGACTGCAGCTTTTGCCTTTTTTTTTCGAGGATGATGACGATGTCCGTTGCGGTGCAGGCACCCAGGGCGAGGAGCAGGAATTCCATGGGGCCCGGTGCGGTGTTGGAGATTCGGTCGGAGTCCATGGCGATGGCGTGACCGGAAGGGCCGACCGCGACGAATTGCTGTTTGCCAATCCACTGAACTGTAGCTGTTTTTACGCGGTCTGTTTGCATAAAGGTCTCCCGTTCGCTTTTCAAGGATAGCAATCGGCAAGGTGATCGGCACAGCTGGCGGGAACTTGGCAACGGACTGCAGGAGAGAAGGACGATGGACCTGCATAGCTGCCGGAAATGAGTTGTGCAATGAGAGAGCGGCGAAGCCCGTTTCAGAAGGGGAGCGACTTTCCATTCTGGAACGCTGCGCGAACGCGCGATGCGATACGCAATTGTGAAAGACCAGGAATAGTCTCGTGAAGATACTCATAGTGGATGATGATCGGTTGAGCCGGCTGCTTCTGGCTCGAACACCGGAAAAGGCCGGTTACGGGACGGAACTGGCGGACAGCGCGGAAAAGGCAAACGAAAATTCTGACCAGCGGCGAACCGATCATTCTGATGATCTGGGGCTTGACCAGGTACGGATGGGCCGGCGTTTCTGGCGGAGATTCGCAGCACGCCGTGGCTGGCTGAGCTGCCGGTACTGATTTGCACAGCGCAGGATCCGGCGAGGTGGTATGACGCGGCGGATTGCCTGGGGATTTTGGGGCATATCGCCAAGCCGCTGAACGCGCAGCACCTGATCGAGCGAGTGAGCGTGGTGCTGGAATCGGCGGTGGTGCCGATAGAGGATGCCACCGCGATTTCCAAGTGAATTGAGTTCTGTCGACGGGCCCAGAGCTCACCCGCGGCACGCGTCCGTTACGCGTTTCTTTCCTGAGAGAGCGAAGCAACTTCAATAATCGGATTGGCCTGCTGGCGCATCACGCGAACGAAGATTTCGACGATGCGTCGGTCAAATTGAGCATTGGCACAGCGCTCGAGTTCGGCGAGCGCGTCGGCTGCGCTGCGGCCCTTTTTATAGGTGCGGTCACTGGTGATGGTGTCGTAGGCATCGGCGACGGCGATGACGCGGGCACCGAGAGGGATCTGTTCCCCTTTCAGAGCATGGGGATAACCGGAGCCATCGAAATACTCATGGTGGTGATGAACCATTTCGCGAATGCGCGCGAGCGGCGTCAGCGGCTCCAGAATCTTTGCGCCGAAGACCACGTGGGACTTCATGGTTTCCCATTCGTCGGGGTTCAGCGGTCCTGACTTGTTCAGAATTTGTTCCGGAATGCCAACTTTGCCGATGTCGTGCAGGACTGCGCCGAGGCGGATTTCTTCGATTTCGGCATCACGCATGTCCATCGCTTCGGCGATGAGAGCGGCGTAGGCCGAAACCTTTTGTGAGTGACCCTGCGTGTAGTGATCTTTGGCGTCGATGGCAAAGGCGAGGGACGTCACCGTATCCAGGACTGCTTGAGGCAGAGCTTGCGGGCCCGCGGAATTCGGTGCCGGCTGGGCGACAGTGACCCCATTGCCCGCTTCGGTGGCGGCGAGAGATTCAGTAAATTGCTTAAGGCGTTGGTAAATTTCCTCGAAAGCTTCGGGACCGGTGGAGAAAAGGCGTTTCAGCGTCACGCCGAGATAAGCCTCAAGAACATCTTTCTTCCATTTTTTCGCTTCGCCGGGATCGAAGTGGTCAGCCGTGGAAACTGCATTGCCACCCTGGTGCTTGGACAGGTACATCGAAGCGTCGGCGACCTGAATAAGTTCCTGCGGAGAAGAGCCATGCAGGGGATAGCAGGCGATGCCGAAGCTAGCGGAGACATTTTTTTCACGAAGCAAATTATCCGCGCAGACCCAGCTGCGAAGTTTTGAAGCGAGCTGACGAGCCTGCTCCATCGAAGTTTCCGGCATCAGAATGACAAATTCGTCGCCGCCGTAGCGGGCCACGACATCCGAGCGGCGGCAATTGGCTTCGAGGATGTGGCCGACGCGCTGCAGGACCAGGTCGCCTTCGAGGTGGCCGTAGAAGTCGTTGACGAATTTGAAGCGGTCGAGGTCCATGAGGACCAAAGCGAAGGCACGGCCAGCGCGCGTCGAGCGTTTCCATTCGGCAGAGAGCGCTTCCATGAAAAAGCGATGGGTCTTGACGCCCGTGAGGCCGTCGGTGATGGCTTGTTCCTGTGCTTTTTGGTAGGTGAGGGCGTTGTGGAGTGCGCCAGCAATCAGGTCGGCCAATGTGCCGAGTAAAAGGACCTCTTCCTCGGTGAAATCCATGCTTTGCGAGGATTCTACATACAGAACGCCGTGGAGCTGCTCGGCGAAAAAGACCGGCAAGCCGACAGCTGCGGCAGTATCGGCCAGCATGGGACGCATGGCCGCATCGGCCGCGAGGCTAGAACGGAAGGTGACGAGGTTACCGGCGCGGGCGACGTTGCCGATCAGGCCAGAACCAAGCGGAACGCGCTGGCCCAGAGCGCCGCGACGCTGGCCGGCTTCAGCCTGAACTACGAGTTCGCGTGTTGAGTAGTCGAGTACAGCGATGCCGATGTGATCGTAGGTCAGACCGGTCTCGAGTTCCTCGGTCATTTTGGCAAGCATCTCGTCCGGATTGAGGGTGCCGATGGCGTGCCGAGAAATAGTGTTGAGCAACGTAAGGTGGCGAGCCTTGGTGCGCTCTTCCTGAAAGAGGCGGGCATTTTCGATGGCGATGCTGGCTTCGCTGGCCAGGACGCGAAGAAGCTCAAGATGGCCTTCGTCGAAAGTTTTGTCCTGATCGGAAAAAACGGCCATGGCGCCGATGGCACGATCGTAGGCGACCAGGGGCACGCCGCAGAAACATCCCTGGACGCGGATGGGGTCGACGTTGAGCTTGCGCACTTCGTCGAGAAAATGTTCACGAATCAGAACGGGCTGGCGAGTGCGGATAACGTATTCAGTGAGGAAGTTGCCGGCTGGACGGCTGCGGCGCGGCATGCGGACGCCGTCGATGATTTCCAGATCGAATTGCATTTCATCGCGAGCCGGATCAATCGAAGCAATATAGAAATTTTCCACATCAAAGAGACGGCGCAGCTCTTCCCAGATTTTGCGGAGGAGGTCTTCCTTATTCAAAGTGGAACTGAGGGCGCGGCCAATTTCGTTTAAGACGTGCAGTTCTTCGGAGCGGCGCGAAGTTTGCTGGATCAAGAGGCTGTTTTCCACGGCCATGCCGATCTGATGACCGAGAGCGTATAGAAGGCGCAGCTCCGCAGGAGTAAAACGGCGCGCATCCGGTGAGCCGAGCAGAAGGACGCCGAACGCTTGTTCCTTAGCTTGCAGGCTGATGGCGACCATGCTGCGGAGGCGCTGTTCGAGCGCAAGTTCGCGGAATCTACCGATGCGCTCATCCTTTTTTTCGAGCGCCATAAGATCTTCGTCGCGCAAATCGCGGAACCCCATCAAGCCGCCCAGGTTGGAAACCAGCGTGACGAGATAATCGTCCAGGCCTTCTTCTTGTGCGGCACGACAGAATTCTTCATCCAAGCCGACGGCGACGACTGAGGTAGGACCCTGCGGATCCCCGTGATGAAGGAAAAGCGCACCAACCGGCAAACGTACGACTCCGAGGACGCGATCCAAAGCCTGCGAAAGCATACGATGGATTTCGCCACCCGCAAATCCGGAGGCGGCGAGGTTCAAGTTGGAGAGCGCGAGCATGTTGCGCTCGATGCGCCGTTTTTCCTCTTCATAGAGGGCCATGACCATCAGCATGGCGGCAAAAGTGGCGGGCACGGCGGAGAGCGGTTCGAGTGTGATGTTCCAGGCGCTGAAACTCCGCTGGAAGAAGAGAAACGTCAAGCCCAGCGCACCCCAGGCGAAAAAGACGACGGCCAGTAGCCAGTCCGCAAGCGTTTCCTGGCGGCGGTTTTCGATCCAGAATTCAAATCCGACGGCACAATAGATGGCGGCGGCGGCGAACGTCACCGGCATGGAGACAATCCCCAGAGCATTGACGACGCTCCAAATGAGGACGAGCATCCCGGTTCCGATCGCGGCGGGGAGCAAGGGTTTTCGCTGAGCGTAGAGTTTGGTGCCGACAAAAAACAGGATGCCTGCGCAGGCAAACAGGCCATGATCCATGGCTCGCTGGCTGGCTGAAGGACCAAGCGTGCCGCTGACTCCAGTGCCCAGGTAATGCAGAGAGAGTAGACACCAGCCGGCGGTCCAGCAAAGTAAATAGGTTTGGCGCTTCAGGTTATAGACGTACGCAAAGAAGCCAGCCACCAACGCAGTGGCGATCAGCAGTGCCAACGAAACTAGGCTGAGGTTGATCAACGAGCTATCGCTTCCCCGTCCCCCGAACAGACGGCTGCGCCGTTCCTCTGCCAAAGGAATCAGCGTGTACAGGCGGTAGTAAGAGCGCCACTCACGCGAGGACTCGCGGGGTCGCCGGGCCGACCGTTTCTGCACAAAACAAAGTACTTACGATTATGGTGCAGGAAAAATTGGCTGTGCAAGCGTACCGGCGTACTGGTTGCGTAAGTGATAGCAGGCCCCCGCGGCATGGCTGCAAGGGCTTCGCGGAACCGATATGAACAGCGAAGTTGGACGCCCTTTGGGACTTCCTTATACACTGTAAGTTACCACCTCTTCCGAAGGATCAAAAACCGCCCATGTCCGATCATTCCGCTAAGTCACAGACCGGTGTCCGCGTGCGCTTTGCGCCGTCCCCGACCGGTTATCTCCACGTGGGCGGCGCCCGCACGGCACTGTTCAACTGGCTATTTGCACGGCGCGAACGCGGCACGATGATCCTGCGCATCGAGGATACGGACGCCGAACGGAACAAGCCGGAACTGGTTACCGGAATCATTGACGGGTTGCAGTGGCTGGGCGTGGATTGGGACGAAGGGCCTTTTTACCAGTCGCAGCGCACGGCGTTCTATCAGGAAGCGGGGAAAAAGTGCCTAGCGAACGGCAGCGCGTTTCTTTGTTATTGCCCCGCGGAAAAATACGTCGGCGGCGATCATGCCGTTGAAGGAGCGGAGACGACGCAAGTGCGGCGCATCTCGCGCTGTTCGTGCCGCGATGGGAAGCCCTCTACGCCGGATGTGAAGCCGGCAATTCGCTTCAAAGTGCCCGTCGGCGGGACGACAAAGTTTTTGGACGCGGTCTTTGGCGAACGTGAATTTTCCAATGACGAGATTGAAGATTTCGTGCTGGTGCGTTCCGGCAAGGGCGAGGAAGAGTTCGGCCAGGCCATGTATCAACTAAGCGCGGTGGTGGACGACATCGACATGCGCATCACGCACGTGATTCGCGGCGCCGACCATATATCCAACACGCCGAAACAGGTGCTATTGTACCGCGCCCTCGCAGCGGAGATTCCCATCTTTGCGCACTTGCCGTTGATTCTTGGTCCGGACAAGTCGCGGCTCTCCAAGCGACACGGAGCGACGGACGTCAACATGTACCGCAGCGAGGGATTTTTGCCGGAAGCATTTCGCAATTTTCTGGCGCTGCTCGGATGGTCGCCGGGCGGCGATGAAGAATTTTTGCGCACAAGCCAGTTGTTGGAGAAATTCACACTGCAAGACGTGAGCCGCACCAACGCGGTGTTCGATCGTCCGAAGCTGGAATGGTTCAACACACAGTACCTGCAGAAATTGCCGGTCGAAGAGTTGCTGCCCGAGGTTGAGCAGCAACTGAACGCCAGCAAGCTTTGGAAGGAAGAGTGGGCCACCGGCGCGGGCCGCGAGTGGTTTGCGAGGACTGTGGATCTGCTACGGCCGCGCATTCGGCTGTTGCCGGATTTTTCTTCGTGGTCGCGCGCATTTTTTAGCGACGACTTCGTGCGCGATCCCGCAGCCAAGGAAAAGTTCTGGAAGGAACCGGCGAAAATCAAAGAACTGCTCGGCCAGACCGCAGATGCGCTTGCGGCCGTCACCGACTGGAGCCACGATCCGTGCGACCACGCCACTCGAGGCGTGGCCGAGGCGGCGGGAGTGAAAGCCGGGTTGCTCATCAATGCGATACGCGTGGCCATCGTGGGCCAGGCCGTGGCTCCGCCGCTCTTTGACACCATGGTAGTGCTGGGGCAGGAGCGCGTGGTTCGCCGATTGCGTGAAGCCTGCGCTGAACTCGGCTAGACTCGTTGCCATAATCCGGCGAGGTTCGCATGTTCCCTTCGCGTCGAAACTTTCTCGCTTCGCTTGCGGCTGCGCCATTTGCAGATTTTAGCTTTTCGAAATCCGTTTCGCGTCCGGATTTAAACCCGGCCGAAGACTTGCGCGCGCGTCTTGCGGCGGATCCGCTGCGGCCACAGTGTCATTTGCTCCCCGCAAAAAACTGGATGAACGACCCGAACGGACCGATTTACTGGAAGGGCCAATACCACATGTTTTTCCAGTACAACCCGAATGCAGCGGTTTGGGGCAATATGCACTGGGCGCATGCGGTGAGTCCGGACATGATTCACTGGCGGCACATGCCGGTTGCGCTTGCACCGACTCCAGGCTGGGACGATGCGGACGGCTGCTTTACGGGCAGCGCAGTGGACGACAACGGAACGGCGGCAATTCTCTACACCGGCGTGAAGAGCGTCGCGGCGGAACATGCGAC
>DASSYL010000119.1:0-3166 GCA_035703315.1 Candidatus Acidiferrum sp.
ACCAGACCGGATTCGCTCCCCGGATTGCGGCCCATAATTTTCCGCCGCTAAACCCCGCCAGACCAAGCGAGCCGCTCGATCGGTACACCAAAAATCCACCCAGTACGGCAAGAACGCCAAACAGCAGCCACTTGCTTCGGGTGGCATTGAACCGCTTGCGACCATCGCCAGGCTGCACCGTCTGACTATTCCCCGAGATATCGCCCCCTCGTTTCGTTCACGACCACGATGGATGAGCCTACTGGCGCTTCCTTGTGTTCGTCAAGCAAGCCGGATTTTTCTCCGCTGGCCGACCGTACTGGCAGCGGCCGCGCAGGCCGTCTCTACGATAAAGGCTCGGTATTCGTTCCCGCCGCCCCTAGGGCGATCCTAGGCAAAGCGGGAATCCTCCCGCAAAGGAATCTGGTTCAGAGTTTCTGCGAACCTTAGGAAAACAATTGACCGGCCTTTGCCGGTAAAGACTGGCCAAATGAAGACATTTCATATTTCGCTAATCCTTGTAGAATGAATAGCTTCGGAAGTGGACTTTGCTAAGCTCTTTAGAATGAATACATAGGAAATATCCGTGCCGGGGCCTGCCAATCTTACCCTCGGCTACACTCTCGGAGTTGAACTTGATACTATCCGTCTCAAATGCTGAGGCGGTGCCCACGCTCATCCGAAGGTGCAAAGGAACAATCAGGCGGCAATTTACGTTCCATACTGTGGCAGGCCGGATTAGCCACTCTAGGGGCCACTCAAAAGGCCGCTCGAGAGGCGCCAGAGCTAAGGACGGTAGCCGCCGCAGATGTGTGGTCGGTTGCGGCAACTCTGGTGCTTTCGGGGACCTTTTGAGGATGCGAGGCTGATTTTCGTTGGAGCAGGATGCCCAACTGGTCCAGCAATGCCTCCAGGGAGACGGCTCTGCCTGGGAGGAACTTGTGCGTCGCCACTCGCGCCGCATATTCAACATCTGCTATAGGTTCACCGGCAACCGCACGGAAGCCGAGGATCTGTCGCAGGATGTGTTCCTTCGCGTGTACCGCACGCTGGCGAGTTATCGTTCGGCGCACGGCGGATTTGCAACATGGATGACCAGCGTGACGCGCAATCTTTTGATTGACCATTACCGGAGAACGAAACGCGACCGAGTGACGGATTCGCTGGACGACGCAATGCCGGTGGTAGAGAACAAGGAGTCTTCCGGCCGGCGACCGGACCAGCAAGCGCTGCTCGCCGAGCTCAGTGCTCAAGTGCAGGCAGCGCTGACGCACCTTTCGCCTGAATTGCGCGAGGCGGTGATCTTGCGCGACCTGCAACAACTTGAGTACAGCGAGATTCAAGCGGTGCTCGCCGTGCCGGAAGGCACGGTAAAATCTAGAATCAACCGCGGACGCATCGAGCTGGCACGAATTTTGCAACAAATGGGGGTTCGCCCATCATGAACTGGACCTGCGAACAGACCGAACTCTTACTGACGGACTACCTCGACGGGCTGCTGCCCGCCGACGAGCGGCACGCGTTTGATCAGCACGTAAACTCGTGCGAACGCTGCACGCCGCTGGTTTCTGGCGTGCAGCACGCAATGACCAGCCTGCGTACACTGCCGGAACTCGAGACACCTCCGCGGCTGGTGTACAACATTCTGGACGCTACATTGGGCCCGCGCGAGACGGTTAGCGGCTGGGCCGCGTTTTTGGCTTGGCTGCGGGCTTTGGCTTCGCCCAAGTTTGCCTACGGTGCCGTTTCGCTGGCGGCAACGTTTCTGATGATCGTTACAGTATCGGGCAGCGTGAACTGGAAAAAGCCGAAGCTGGCCGATCTCGCTCCATCGAACATTTATCGCAATACCAGTAGCCGGATGCATGTGGCCTATGGGAAGGGTATGAAGTACGTGAGCGACCTGCGCGTGGTGTATGAAATCCAGTCGCGCCTGCGGCAAGACAATGAAGTGCCGACCAACCGGGAAAACGCGCCGGAGTCGAATCCGCGGCCGGGACGCACCGACGGGAGCGGGCCGGCTGCGCCGCGACAGCAGAATCGCGCGAATGACGTTTCTTCACAGCTCCAGGTGCTGGCCGAGGAAGTTCCCCTCCTCAGCGGCAAACTCAGCCTTGTCGCGAGCGGTAAGCTCGCTCTAATTCCGGGCAGTACGCTCGGCGTGCGGTGAGCAGAATGGCTCACAGCGCGTTGATGGAAGGGAGAACTCGATGAAGTGTGCTGTCCATACCGATGTGGACGCAACCGGGTACTGCAGAAACTGCGGCAAGCCGATGTGTTCGGCCTGTTCGCGGCCAGTGCGCGATGTGTTGTACTGCGAGGATTGTCTGGCCTTGGTGATGGGACATGGGACGCCCGCGCCATCCGCCGCACCTGCGGCACCTCCAGCATCAAGCGCCACTTATGGTTCAGCGCCGGCCCCTGCGGCGTCCCCTTACACGGCGGCCAGTGGTCCCGCTGCACCAACTTATCCCGCGCCACCCGGCGCGCCGTATCAGATTCGTCCCACGGGCAGCAGCAGCCCAACCATCGCATTTATTCTCGGACTGTTTCCCGGGCTCGGCGCAATTTACAACGGACAGTACAACAAGGGCCTGATTCACATCGCGATTTTCGCTTCGATCATCGTAGCGCTGTCGACAGACATCGGCGATGGGCTGGGGGCGATGCTGGGAATCTTCCTGGCGGGTTTCGTTTTTTACTGCGCGTTTGAAGCAATGCGCACGGCACAAGCCAAACTGGCGGGCACGGTGGCAACCGATCCGCTGGAATCTTGGAGCAAGGAACGTCCGATTGGCCCGATCATCCTAATCGGATTGGGAGCATTGCTGCTGCTCAACAATTTCCGGTTCTTCGATTTCATCCGGTTGGGGCGTTTCTGGCCGCTGATCTTGATCGGCGTCGGCGTGTACATGTTTCGCAACCGGCTGTCGGGACGACAGTAGCAACTGGAGGGAAAGTCGACGATGAGCAATCCGGCCCGCTGCAAATGCCCGCGCTGCTCGATCCGCAGCCTGATGGGTCCAGTCATTGTGACCACGATCGGCATCTTGTTTCTGCTAAGCGAACTGGGGAACGGTTATTTTCACATCAGCCATACCTATCCGATCCTGTTCATGGTAAATGGAGCAATTCTGCTGGCGTCGGCGCTGGCTCCGATGGACGGGCATGTGGAGTTCCCTCCCCC